>JBOHEE010000498.1:0-8360 GCA_050700895.1 Nitriliruptorales bacterium
GCGCCTGGCCGATCGACGCGGCCGCGAGCTCGGCGACGTCGCCCGGCTCCGGGAACTGCCCACCGGAGATCTGGAGCGGGAAGCCCGCGTAGTCGGCGCCGAAGCCGAACCGGGCCGCCGCCTCGGCGAGCGCCCCGCCCGGCAGGTCCGCCGCCACCTGCACGAACGCCGTGTTGCACGACTCCGAGAAGGCCGTGCGGAAGGGGATGTCGCCGAGGGCGAGGTCGTGGGCGTTCTTGAAGCGCCGGCCACCGACCATCACCTCTCCGGGACAGGACACCGTGTCGTCCGGCGTCGTGCCACTCGCCAACGCGGCCGCCGTCGTCACGGTCTTGAAGGTCGACCCCGGGGGGTAGCGGCCGGCGATCGCGCGGTTGAAGTCACCGAGCGGGCGGCTCACGATCGCGAGGACCTCGGCGGTCTCGTGGTCGAGGACGACCAACCCGACCGGCTCCTCGATGCCCGCCACCGCAGCGTCCGCGGCCTGCTGCACCTCGATGTCGAGCGTCGTCCGCAGCGGCTGGCCGTCCTCGCCCTCGAACCGTTCCAGCGCGCGGACGAACGCGCCCCCGGCGCCGACGAGCCGGATCTCGCCGCTCGGGGAGCCGGCGAGATCACGCTCGAAGGCGAGTTCGAGCCCGGAACGGCCGACGGTGTCGCCCACGCGGTAGGGGTCGCCGAAGCGCTCGAGCAGCTCGGCGGTGATCTCGCCCACCCCACCGATCGTCTGGCGGGCGAAGGCGTCGTCGGGCGGGAAGCGGTCCGTCGTCTCGCGGAACACGAGCCCCGGGACGGGATAGATGTCGTCGCGCACCTCGCCGTAGCGCTCCCGCCGCAACCGGGTGACCGGGATGAACCACTCGGGGTTCTGCTCCGCCTGCTCGAGCGCGCGGCGCGTCGCTTCCTCGCTCACGCCGGCGTGCTCCTCCAGCGCGGCGACGACCTCGTCGTCGTCGCTCACCCGCTGGCCCTGGATACCGACCTCGACGACCGGACGCGACGCGCTGATCGGCTTGCCGTTGCGGTCGAGGATCGCCCCACGTGACGGCCACTGACGTACCCGCTCGAACCTGAGCCCCTCCTCCAGCTCCGGGTAGATGACCGACGGTGACCAGTCGACGAACCAGCCCTCCTCGGTCTCGAGGAACGGCAGCTCGCTCGCGTAGCTCCACTCCCCCAGCCCCTCGAGGGTGTAGGTGGCGTCGAACGCGACCGTCGCGCGTCCCTCCTTCTCCTCGGCGAGGACGACCTCGCCGGCCCGCCGCACCGTGTGCCCCTCGACGCGGAGGTTCTCGAGCATCGAGGCGTGGGTGTCCTCGAAGTCCGCCGCGGGTCCTGCGACGAGTGCGGCCATCTCCGCCCAGCGCTCCCCCTCCCACGCGGCGAGGTAGTCGTCGGCGGCCGCGGCGATCTCGGGGCGCGGGTCCGCCGGGCGCAGCAGCAAGAACCACCCCGCGGCGGCGGCGAGGGCGACGACGAGCACGGCGACGACGGCGCGGATCGCAGCACCCCCTCTCAGCCGAAGCGGCGGCGCAGCCAGTCGACGAGGACCGCGTTCACCTCGTCGGGGCGCTCCTGCTGGGTCCAGTGGCCGCACCCGCGGACGAGGTGGGTCTCGAGGTCCGAGCAGGTCTCGCCCATCCCGTCCGCGAGCGACGGCGGCAGGGCGGGATCCCACTCCGCGGTGATCATGAGGGCCGGCACCTCGATCGGATCCTCGCCGATCCGGGGGAAGCGCTCCGCGTTGCGGTCGATGTTGCGGTACCAGTTGATCCCGCCGCGGAACCCCGAGCGCTCGAACGCCGCCGTATAGCGGGCGAGCTCCTCGTCGGTGAGGAGCTCGGGGCCCAGCGGCGCGGCGTCCGCGATGTCGCGGAAGACGTTGAAGTCGAGGGCGCTGCGGTCGCCGGCGGTGGCGCCGCGGCCGAGGGTCGGCGTCCCGGGGCGGCCACGCCGCACGACCTTGTCGAACACCGCCTCGACGTGACGGTCGAGGACCGACTCGGCGACGCGCGGCTCCTGGAACCACAGGATGTAGAGCTGCTCGTCGCGCTCGACGAGGCGCCGCAGCAGCGCGGTCGGCGGGAACGGCATGTTGGGCGTGTTCACGCCCGCGACGCCGGCGACCCGCCCGGGATGGAGCAGCGGCAGCGCCCAGGCGACGAACCCGCCCCAGTCGTGGCCGACGAACACGGCCCGTTCGATCCCGAGGGCGTCGAGGAGGCGGACCGCGTCGCCCGTGAGCTGCTCGAGGTCGTAGGCCTCGACCGGTTCGGGCGCGTCGCTGTCGCCGTAGCCGCGCTGGTCGGGTGCGACGGCGCGGAACCCGGCGGCGGCGAGGGCCGGGAGCTGGTGGCGCCAGGAGTAGGCGAGCTCGGGGAAGCCGTGGAGGAGCACGACCGCGGGCCCCTCCCCCCGCTCGTGGACGGCGAGCGACACCGGGTCGAGCGGGGTGCCGCGCGCCCCGGCGCCGGCGGCCAGCGCCACCCGCCGACCCGCCGGGAAGCTCATCACTCCGCGGCGAGGCGCCGCAGGACGTAGTGGAGGATGCCCTCGTGGCGGAAGTACTCCGCCTCGAGCGGGGTGTCGATGCGGACGATCGCGTCGAACTCGACCCCCTCGGCACGGACCGTCACCTGGGCGGGGATGGTGTCGTCGTCCTCGAGGCCGACGACGTCGACGGTCTCCTCGCCCGTCAGGCCGAGCGTTGCCGCGGAGTCGCCCACCTTGAACTGGAGCGGCAGGACCCCCATCCCGATGAGGTTCGAGCGGTGGATGCGCTCGTAGCTCGCGGCGATCACCGCGCGCACCCCCAGCAGCCGGGTCCCCTTCGCCGCCCAGTCCCGCGACGATCCCGAGCCGTACTCCTTGCCGGCGAGGATGACGAGCGGAGTGCCGGCCTCGACGTAGCGCATCGCCGCCTCGTACACCGGCAGCACGTCCCCGGTCGGCAGATGGCGGGTCCAGCCGCCCTCGCGGTCGACGAGGAGGTTGCGCAGGCGCACGTTCGCGAAGGTCCCGCGCATCATCACCTCGTGGTTGCCGCGCCTTGAGCCGTAGGAGTTGAACTCCAGCGGCTTCACCCCGCGGTCGGTGAGGTAGCGGCCAGCGGGGCTGTCGGCGCGGATCGAGCCGGCCGGGCTGATGTGGTCGGTGGTCGTGCTGTCGCCGAGGACCGCGAGCACCCGCGCCCCCCGGACGTCGGTGACCGGCGGCGGCTCGGATCCGATCCCGGCGAAGAAGGGCGGCGGCTGGACGTAGGTCGACGCGGCCTCCCACTCGTAGCGATCGCCGGCCGGCGTCTCGAGTGCCGTCCAGGCCTCGTCGCCGATGAAGACGTCGGCGTAGCGCTCGAGGAACATCTCGCGGCGCACCGCCTGCTCGACCGCGGCGGTGACCTCCTCGTCGGTCGGCCAGACGTCCTCGAGCATGACCGGCTCGCCGTCTGCGCCGTGGCCGAGCGGCTCGGTGCGGAGGTCGATGTCCATCGTGCCGGCGAGCGCGTAGGCGACGACCAGCGGCGGCGACGCGAGGTAGTTCATCTTCACGTCGGGGTGGATGCGCCCGGCGAAGTTGCGGTTGCCGCTCAGCACCGACACCGCCGCGAGATCGTGCTCCTGGATCGCCCGGGAGATCTCCGGCGCGAGCGGGCCGGAGTTGCCGATGCAGGTCGTGCAGCCGTAGCCGCCGAGGTGGAAGCCGAGCTTCTCGAGGTAGGCGACGAGCCCGGCCTGGTCGAGGTAGTCCATGACGACCTTCGAGCCGGGGGCCAGGGAGGTCTTCACCCACGGGGCGCGCGCAAGGCCGCGGTCGACCGCCTTCTGGGCGACGAGGCCGGCGGCGAGCATGACGCGCGGGTTCGAGGTGTTCGTGCAGCTCGTGATCGCCGCGATCGCGACGTGGCCGTGGTCGAGGGTGACGGTCTCGCCGCTCTCCAGGGTGACCTCGACCGTGCGCGACGGCCGTGACGGCACCGCCTCCTCGATCTCGAAGTGCTCGGTCTCCGGCGAGCCCTCGCCGGTGACCCCGCTCATCGACGCCGGCGGGTCGCTGGCCGGGAACGACTCCTCCGACTCCTCCTCCGGGGTCCCGTTCACGACGTCGGGGACGAACCCGGTCAGCGCGGTCCGGAAGCCGGCCTTCGCGTCGCCGAGCGACACGCGGTCCTGCGGCCGGGTCGGTCCGGCCAGGCTCGCGGTGACCGTGGAGAGATCGAGCTCGACCGTCTCGCTGTAGCGCGGCTCGACCTCGGGGTCGTGGAAGAGGCCCTGCTCCTTCGCGTACGCCTCGACGAGCGCGATCGTCCCCTCGGGCCGGCCGGTGAAGCGCAGGTAGCGCAGCGTCTCGTCGTCGATGGGGAAGATCGAGCACGTCGAGCCGTACTCCGGCGACATGTTGCCGATCGTCGCGCGGTCGGCGAGGGCGACCATGCCGACCCCGGGACCGAAGAACTCGACGAACCTGCCGACGACCCCGACCTTGCGCAGCAGCTCGGTGATCGTGAGGACCAGGTCGGTCGCGGTCACGCCGGGCCGCAGCTCGCCGACGAGGCGGATGCCGACCACCTGGGGGATGAGCATCGACACCGGCTGGCCGAGCATCGCCGCCTCGGCCTCGATGCCGCCGACGCCCCAGCCGAGCACGCCGAGGCCGTTCACCATCGGGGTGTGGGAGTCGGTCCCCACGAGCGTGTCCGGGTAGGCCCGACCGTCGCCGTCGGCGACGACGACCTGGGACAGGTACTCGAGGTTGACCTGGTGGACGATCCCGGTGCCCGGCGGGACGACGCGGAAGCCGTCGAAGGCCTGCTGGCCCCAGCGGAGGAACGCGTAGCGCTCGCGGTTGCGCTCGAACTCGAGCTCGACGTTGCGGGCGAAGGCGTCCTCGCGGCCGAAGACGTCGGCGATGACCGAGTGGTCGATGACGAGGTCGACGGGGACGATCGGGGTGATCCGCGCCGGGTCGCTGCCGAGGTCGGCCAGCGCGTCGCGCATCGCGGCGAGGTCGACGATCGCGGGAACGCCGGTGAAGTCCTGCATGACGACCCGGGCCGGCCGGAAGCCGATCTCGCGGCTCGACTCCGCCGCCGGGTCCCAGCCAGCCAGCGCACGGATGTCGGCGGCGCTGGTGTTCTCGCCGTCCTCGGCGCGGAGGAGGTTCTCGAGCAGGATCTTCAGCGAGTACGGCAGCGTGCGCAGGTCGTGGTCGGCGGCGAGCGCGTCGAGCCGCCAGATGTTGAGGTTGCGGTCGCCGACCTGGAGGTCGCTCTTGGCGCCGAAGCTGTCGGGGTGGGCCATCGCCGGCATCCTCGATGAGGCGTTCGCCCGCACCGTACTAGTGCCGCCGAGTCCCCCAGAACCCGCCACCGTCCACCCGCGTGAGTGCGTTGCGTGAGCATTTGTTTCCACCCCCCGGAACCAGATGCTCACGCAACGTGGGTTGGGGTGGTCAGAGGTCGGTGAGGTCGCCGTCGTAGAGGCGCAGGGCCCGGTCGACCTGCTCGAGGACGTCGACGTCGTGGGTCGCCACGAGACACGCCATCCCGCGCTCGGCGCAGGTGCGGCGGACGTCGCGCAGGGCGTGGACCGTCTCGGTCCCTCGCCGGTACGCAGGTAGGAGCTACGGATCGCCGGCACGGGCGGCGCGCTACGCGGACCCGGTGGAGCCGAGACCACCGGGCCCACGCCCGGTCTCGTCGAGCTCGTCGACCTCGACGACCGTGACGTCACCGACGCGCTGGAGGACGAGCTGCGCGATGCGGTCCCCGCGTTCGATCGTCACCCGTTCGTCGCTCAGGTTCACCAGCAGCACCCGCAGCTCGCCCCGGTAGCCGCTGTCGATCGTGCCCGGCGCGTTCACGACCGTGAGCCCGCGTCGGAACGCGAGGCCCGAACGGGGGTGAACGAGGCCGACCCAGCCGGGCGGGACCGCGACCGCCAGGCCCGTCGGGATAGCGGCGCGCTCGCCCGGCGAGAGGGTGCAGAACTCGGCCGCGCGGAGGTCGAGACCGGCGTCGCCGGGGTGGGCGTAGCTCGGCAGCGGCAGCTCGCGGTCGAGGCGGACCACGCGCAGCGTCACATCCTCACCCGCCACCGGACGAACCTTCCTGCACCGACGGCGCCGGACGGTAGCCTCCTGACCGTTTCCGCAACAGCCCCCTGGAGGAACTGCCCTGAGCACACGCATGGTCGCAACCATCGTGACGCTGATCGCGCTCGTCCTTGTGGCATTCGGCGGCAATTGGGTCCTCGACTGGCGCGCCGCGCGCGCCGCCGAGGTGGCCGCCGCGAACGCCGAGGTGCGCAGCGACATCGCGGCCCGGCTGTCGTCGATCGCGGCCGCCGCGACGGAGGGAGCGGAGGCCGCAGCGTCGCTGCGGCTCACGCTCCAGGAGCACCTCACGGTCTCGGACCGGACCGACGAGCAGCTCGCCACGGACCGCGATCTCCAGACCGCGGCCCTCGCCGACGCGAGCAAGCAGCTCGCACGCAACGCCGAGGCGCCCGCGCCGACCGTCCCTGAGTCAGCCGACGAGTCGGCGATCAACGGCGACCTCGACGTGCTCGAGTCCGCCCAGGAGCAGGCCGGCGAGCTCGCCGACAGCTTCGCCGGGCTCGTCGACTCCTCGGAGCAGTGGGCCGACACGCTCGTGACGCTCCGGGCACGGGCCGAGCGCTACGTCGAGACGGTCGACAACCAGCCCAACACGCACGACCCCGGTCGTCTCCTCGAGCTCTGGGGCGAGGAGCTCGACGTCCTGAAGGAGTACCGCGAGGCCGCGGCCCAGGCCGGGAAGGTGCCCGGGCTCGAAGCCGTCGCCGAGGCGTACCTCACCTACGTCGACGCGAACATCGAGTTCGCCGAGGAAGCGATCGGGCTCCTCAAGGAGGAGAAGATCGACACCTACAACGAGCGCCTGCGCGAGACGTACGGCACCGCCGACCCCTTCGACTTCCAGTCCGGGGTCGCCGAGGCGACCCAGCAGTCGCTCGAGGCGGGCGTGCTCGCCGACCTCGCCGAGGCGACCCGTGGCGCGGAGCAGCTCAGCCAGCGCATGCGGACGCGCGAGCGGACGCTCCTGCCGACGCCGTCGCCGTCCGCCTGACGCGGGTTCGGGGGACGTTCAGCCTCCCCGGCCCTCCCGTCGGCGCGGAGGAGCCAGCGCGCCTGCCGCCAGCCGACGCCGTCGCCGACCGCCTGACGCGGGTTCGGGGGACGTTCAGGCCTCCCCGGCCGGCCCACTCGGTCGCGATCGCCCGCATCGTCGCCCAGCTCAGTAGCGTCGCGCCATGGTCATCGACGTCTTCCACGGCTGCGCGAAGGCCGCGCAGCGTCTCATCGAGCACGACGCGGTCGCGGCCCGCTGGGACGAGCCGAGCGCGCTCGAGGGGTACACGGTCGGCGGCCTCGCCGGTCACCTCGCGCGGGCCGCGCTGACCGTCGAGCGCTATCTGGAGGCCCCAGAGCCGCCGCCGGACCGGGAGCCCGCCGACGCCGCCGGCTACCTCGTCGCGGTCCTCGGCGCCCACGATCCGGTCGACAGCGAGTTCCACCGCGCGGTCCGGGCACGCGGTGCGGAAGCCGCTGCCGACGGTCCCGCCGCGGTCGCGGCGAGCCTCCGTGAGGCACGCACGCGGCTCGCCGCCGGCCTCGATGCTGCGACGCTGGAACGGCGCGTCGAGGTGCTGGACGGCCTCGTGCTCACCGTCGAGGAGTACCTGCGGACGCGGATCTTGGAACTCGTCGTCCACGTCGACGACCTGTCCGTGAGCGTCGGCCTTCCCGGCGCGGACGGGGTTCCTGCCGACGCCTACGACATGGTCGCCGCGGTGCTCGCGCGGGTGGCTGCGCGACGCCACGGCGGCCTGGCGACTGTCCGCAGCCTGGCCCGCCGGGAGCGCCACCCCGACGCGATCCGCGCCCTCTGATGCGCTTGACTTCAAGTGCACTTGAAGCGGCATCCTTGAGGCCTAGCTAGCTAGGTGGGCACCACCTCCTAGCTAGAAGCGACGAGGAGGACGGACATGGAGGACCACGTGACGTACGCCTGCACTCTCACGCCCGCCCAGGCGGCGGCACGTACCGCCGACGACCGCGCGCTGGTGGAACGGGTACGCGCCACCGAGCGCCGCGACCTCGGGTTGCGCGTGATCTTCGGCGAGAGCGAGGAGACGCGTCGTCTGGTGGAGCGATTCGTCGTGAACGAGAGTCGCTGCTGCGGGTTCTTCGACTGCACCGTCGAGGTCGGCGACGAGAACGTGACGCTCGAGATCACCGCCCCGCCCGCCGAGGAGGCCCAGGCCCTCGTCGACCTGGCGCACGACGCCTTCGCCCGCAAGTCGGATCGCCGCGATGGCTGA
>JBOHEE010000499.1:0-5218 GCA_050700895.1 Nitriliruptorales bacterium
GTCCATGTCCGTGTCGTCCCAGCCGAAGCGGGCCAGGTTCGCGCGGTAGTTCGGCAGGCGGAGGTAGTTGCGCAGGTGTCGGTCAGCAGAGCGCCGCGCGTCCTCGCGGGAGTCGGCGAGGACGAAGGCCTGCTCGGGGGCGAGGAAGGCGTCCGGGCCCATGACGTCGCGGGCCCGGGCGGTGTGCTCGACCGGGACGAGGTAGGTGTGCGCGCCGTCGGCTCGGGTCGCGGCGAGCTCGAGCATCTTCGGCCCGAGCGCGGCGAGGACGACCGGCGGCTCGCGGTCGAGGTCCGGGCCGCGCCACACCGCCTTCTCCATCGCGTCGAGGTAGCGCTGCATCTCGCTGAACGGCTTCTCGTAGCGGCCCCCGCGTGCCTCGACCAACGGCGCATGGCTCGCCCCGATCCCGAGCACGAACCGGCCGGGCCAGCCGGCGACGAGGGTGCGGCCGGCGTTCACCATCGCCCGCGCGTCCCGGGCCCAGATGTTCGCGATCCCGGTGGCCAGGGTGATCCCGCGGGTCGCGGCGAGCAGGAACGCGGCGTGGGTCAGGGCCTCCTTGCCCTCGGCCTCGCCGACCCACAGGGCGCCGTAGCCGAGATCCTCGATCGCCCGCGCGGTCTCGCGCGCGCTCTCCGCGGGCAGCAGCCCGAGGTGGCTCGCCCAGACGCCGTAGGTGCCGATGTCGATGTGCGTCATGGCGGCGACGTTACCCGCCGGCGCCCTCCTCCCCGAGGGTCGGGGTCGGCGAGAGACCCGGCGCCACGTCCGGGGGTCCCTCGGCGCGGACGGCCGGCTCCACCTCGAAGAAGTCCTCCTCGACGAAGCCGAAGATCGAGGCGATCACGACCGACGGGACCGACTTCACACGGCGGTTGTAGTCGCGGACGTTCGCGTTGTAGACGCGGCGAGCAAGCTGGATGCGGTCCTCGGTGTCGACGAGCTCGCGCTGGAGGGCGAGGAAGTGCTCGCTCGCTCGGAGGCGCGGGTAGCGCTCGGAGACGGCGAGGAGGTGCCGCAGCGCGCCGACGAGGGCGTTCTCGTCCCGCGCCTGGGTCCGCGGGCGTCCGGTCGAGCCGAGGGCGGCGGCGCGTGCTCGGGCGACCTCCTCGAAGAGGCTGCGCTCGTGGGCGGCGTACGCGCGGACCGTGTCGACGAGGTTCGGGACGAGGTCGTAGCGGCGCCGCAGCTCGGTATCGATGTTCGCCCAGGCGTCGGCGATGAGCTGCTCCTGGGAGATGAAGCGGTTGTAGGAGGCGACGACCGCGAGGGCGAGCACGACCACGACGCCGCCGAGGACCAAGAGGGCGCTCACGAGGTCTCCGCCTCCGCCCCGGGGTGGAGGCTCGTGACGACGCTCGGGACGTGCTGGCGGAACCCGCGGCTGAGCCCGAGCAGGTCCCAGAGCCCCTCCGGCGGGAGACGGTCGGTGGCGACGAGGAACCGGTCCCCGGCGAGCTCGATCACGAGGAGGGCGACGACGATGAACGGGAGCGCTTCCATCGCGGCGCAGTATGCCGGGCCGACGTCGCTCGCCGGACGAGGCCCGACGGCGGCCGACGGCGGATGGCGCCTTCACCGGACCCCGGTAGGGTCGGGTCCGTCCGCAATCACGAGGTCCCATGCTCCAGCTCTCTTCCACCGCCGCTGCCGTTCTCGAGCAGGCGCGCGAGCAACAGGACGTCCCCGACACCTTCGGTGTCCGTATCTCCGCCCAGCCCGGCCCCGAGGGGCAGACGGGCCTGGCCATCGGCTTCGCGGAGTCGCCCATCGAGGGAGACGAGGTCAGCGAACAGTCGGGCACCGAGCTGTACGTCGCGCCCGAAGTGGCCGAGCCGCTGTCCGACGCCATCATCGACGTCGAGGACACCGCGCAGGGCCAGCAGCTCATCCTGAAGCCCCAAGAGGAGCCCGAGGCGTAACGCGAAGCGGGCTTCCGCCGACCCCCGGCGAGCCCCGCCACGCGGAGAATCTCGGCCCGCGCAGGGCAGGAAGCGCAACGGACGCCGTCGAATCCCTCCGGTCACGTCTGGTCCAGGGGTTCAACGGTGAACCGTGGCATCCTGCTTCTCTCCGCCTGCGCGCTGGTCGGCGCCCTGGTCGTGCCGGCGACCGCTTCCTCCGACAGAGGTCGCGGCCTCGACTACGACCTCGACCGTGTCCGGCAGGCGCAGCAGGCCGCCGCCGAGCAGGTCGGTCCCATGCCGGAGGAGCTGGGCCGCTACTTCGCGGAACGCCCCGCGTTCTTCGCGCACCCGCGGAGCGAACAGCTCGAAGCCCGCAGCCCCGAGCTCGTGTACCTGGACGCCGACGCCGGCTACGAGGCCATGCGCGAGCAACTGCGCAGCCACCTCGCCACTCGCTACCGGACCATGGCGGCCGCCGCCGCCGAGGCCGGCGAGCCGGTCGTCTTCAAGATCCCCGCGCTCATGTTCCGCGTCCACGACGACGAATGGCAGGAGGACTCGACGCCTGAGGCGCTCGAGGCCGCGCTGTCCGGCACGGAGACGTCGGAGACCGGAACGGTCACCGAGATGTACCTGGAGCAGAGCTTCGGGAACATGGTCCTCGACATCGACGTGTACGGGCCGTACGACTCGTTGCTCGCCAACGGCCCGCAGAACGCCGGCGGCGTCTGCTACTACGGCACCGAGGGCGCCCCGATCACCGGAGACGTCCTGGGCCTCGGCGGGCTCGGCGCCCGCGGCATGGCCGTGGAGGCCGTGCCGATGGCCGACCCGGACATCGACTTCGGCGAGTACGACAACGACCTCGACGGCAACCTCGACTTCCTCATCATGCTGCACTCGGGCCCGGACGCGGCCGCGACGGGCGATCCGTGCCACGTGTGGTCGCACTACTTCCCGTCGATCGCCGGCGAGCCGACCGTCGCGACCCAGGACCGCAACGCCGAGGGCGAGCCGGTCGTGGTCGGCCCGGTGCTGACGATCCCCGAGGTCGACCTCCAGATCGGGGTGACCGCGCACGAGATCATGCACGCGCTCGGCGAGCCCGACTACTACGGCACCGCCGGGACCGCAGGCACCGGTGACTGGGACCTCGGCGCCGGCGGGTCGTGGTCGGGGATCCCCGCCCAGACGAACCCGGTCCACTTCAACCCGGTCATGAAGCTGAACTTCGGCTGGGTGAAGCCCCGCGTCGTCACCGCGACCACCCGAGACGTCGCCCTGAAGCCGCGGGCGTCGCATCCGGACCTCGTCATGGTCCCGCTGAAGATCGCGAAGGCCGACAGCGAGGCCGCGGCGCTGTGCGACCAGGCGCCGGTGGGCATCCCGGGGCAGAACAACGCCTTCTACACCGAGGACGGGGACTGCCTCGTCGAGGGCTTCCTGCTGGAGAATGTCAACCGAGCGTCGGCCGCCTGGGACCAGGCCGGCGGGTTCACGCCGGCGGACTTCGACCGCCAGCTGTACGGATCGGGCCTCGGCGTATGGCACTGGGACTTCACGAACTTCCAGCAGCTCGGCAACAACAACCAGCTGCGGCCGATGCTCGATCTGGAGGAGTTCGACCGCCGCGACGACACCCAGGACCTCTCGCGGAACCTCACCCGCGCCCAGCCCCTCGACCTTTTCTGGGGCGACCCGGTCGGGATGTCAGGGGCCACGCAGGTGCCGCCCAGCGCGGGCGGCGTCGAGCCGCCGGAGGGCAGCCCCTGGACGGTGACCGCGCTCCCCGGCGCGGGCGCGCCCGGGACCGAGGCCACCCCGATGGCCGAGTGGGAGGCCGCGGAGACCCCGCCCGGCGCCGCCATGTCCGTCACGCTGTCCTGGGACGTCGAGACCGACGACTGGGACCTCTACGTCGACCAGCTCGTCGACGACGAATGGGTCGAGGTGAACAGCTCGGCCGGCGGCGCCCCGCAGACGCAGGAGTCGCTCACGATCCTCGACTTCGAGCCCGGTGACCGCTTCCGCGTGCGCGCCTACAACTGGCTCGGCCCGACCTCGCCGCAGGCGGAGGTCTCGGTGGAGTACACGGGCGCGGTCGCGACCCAGCTCGGGCCCGTCGGCACCCGCGACAACGACCTCGAGCAGACCGGCTGGGCGATCACGAACATCCGCCCGAACGACTACCGAGGGCTCACGCACGCGGCGGAGCAGCCGCGGACCGTGATCACCGTCGACCTCGTGAAGCACGACGGGACCACCATGGACGTCTCGGGCGACTTCCTCCGGCCGGACACGGACGCGCCGGAGCCGATGATCGCGGGCAGGTCCCTGAAGCTCGTCACGAACGTCTACAACCACGGCGGCAAGGCCGTGTCGGGCGCCACGTTCGAGCTCTTCACGGCCGACCCGGCCACCGCTGCGACGCCGGTCGCGACGGTGAGGAAGGACCTCGCCGGCTTCGCCCGCGACCAGGTCCGCTTCGACTACACGCCGCACCCCGGCCTGAACGAGCTCTTCGTCCGTGCCACGGCCGCAGGGGACGTAACCCCCGGCAACGACGTCGTCCGGACCGAGCTGGAGGCGTGGAAGGCGGGCGCGGAGGTGCTGCTCGTCGACGACGACTTCGGCTGGACCTTCGAGGAGCCCTACGAGTCGGCACTCAACGCGCTCGGTGTCCCCTACGCCGTGGCCGACGGACCGCCGACCGCCGAGACCCTCGGCGCCTACGACGCGGTGATCTGGTTGACCACGACCGTGTCCGGGGCCGAAGGCGTCCTGTCCGACGACGCGCAGGAGGCCGTCGGCGCCTACCTCGACGACGGCGGCAGGCTCTGGCTCGCCTCCACCCGAGCGGCCGGCTACCTCACGACCGACGATCCGGCGTGGCTGGCCTCGTACTTCGGCTTCGCGGTCGAGCAGAACCTGCTCAACTCGATGGGGTCCGTCGCAGCCGTGGACGAGTCGTTGGCGGCGCAGCGGACGATCGACATCGGCTATCTCGACGGTCGGCCGTACATCGACTACGGCGCGATCCCGGAGGAGGGCGTGAAGGGCACCGCGACGGGGCTCTTCGCCCACGCCGACCGCCCCGACCACCTCATCGCGACCCAGGTCGAGGGTGAGGCCGGGTTCCGCAGCGTCTACGGGCTGCCGGTCGGGCTGCTCGACGACGGGGCGGAGCAGGTCAAGCTCACGAAGGAGGTCCTGTCCTTCTTCGGAGTCGAGACCGGTGCTCCCGCGCCGTCGTCGCTGGCCGTCCACTACCCGCGCTTCCAGCACGTCCAGATCGGTGAGGACTGGCC
>JBOHEE010000500.1:0-8928 GCA_050700895.1 Nitriliruptorales bacterium
GGCGGTGGCGGACCGTCTCGGCGAGAAGGACGACCTCGAGGTCCACCTCTGGGACGAGCGTTACACGACCGTCGAGGCGGAGAGGACGATGCTGAGGCAGGGCGCGAAGCGCCGTCAGCGCCGAGCAGCCGTGGACAGGGTCGCGGCTACGCTCCTGCTCCAGGCGTTCCTCGACCGGAGGCGCCGCGCGGGAGAGGACCACGGCTGATGGCCCTCAGGACGGCCTCGAAGGTCGTCGTCGTCGTCCTCGTCCTCATGCTCGGGGCGGTCGGGGGCGGCGTGTACTACCTGAACTGGCTCATGAGCGGGGAGCCGGGCTCGGGCCAGGCGGTCGAGTTCGAGATCGAGGAGGGCGACTCGGCCGCCTCCGTGGCCGAGCGCCTCGCCGACGAGGGCATCGTGCGGTCGGCGCTGCTGTTCCGCCTGCGGGCGCGGAGCGCGGGCCTGGACCGCGGCATCGTGCCGGGGACCTACACGATCCGGGCCAGCATGAGCATCGACGACGTCATCGACGCGATCCTCGCCGGGCCCACCGTCCCGAGGACGCGCGAGACCTTCCGCTTCACGGTCCCGGAGGGACTCACCGTCGCCGAGACCCTCGAACGGCTGGCGAACCAGACCCCGTTCACGGTCGAGGACTACCGCGCCGTGCTGGACGGCGAGCTCGAGCTCCCGTCATGGTGGCCCGACGTGACCGCATTCCCCGAGGACGTCCGTGAGCCACTCGAGGGGCTGCTCTTCCCCGAGACGTACGAGATGTTCGCCGACACGTCCGCGGTCGAGGTCCTCCAGCGCCTCATCGACGAGCTCGTCAAGGTCGTCGAGGGAGCTGGCGGCCCCACGGTCGAGATCGCCGAGGGCGTCGAGCTCTCGCGCTACGAGCTCCTCGTGCTCGCGAGCCTCGTCGAGGAGGAGGCGCGCATCGCCGAGGAGCGCCCGACGATCGCCGGCGTCATCGTCAACCGGCTCCAGGCCGGCATGCAGCTCCAGATCGACGCGACGATCCTCTACGCCCAGGACCGCAAGGGCCGCGTCCTGAACGAGGACCTCGAGATCGAGTCCTCCTACAACACGTACCGCAACGCCGGCCTGCCGCCGACGCCGATCTCGGCGCCGGGCAAGGCCGCGATCGCGGCCGCCTTCGGCCCCGAGGAGCACGCGTTCCTCTACTACGTCAAGATCGACGAGGAAGGCCACCACGCGTTCGCGGAGACCTTCGCGGAGCACCAGCGGAACCGGCAGCGGCTCGACGAACTGCGCAGGGAGGCCTCGGAGGGTCCGGAGGACTCGTGACGGGGCCCGTCGCATCGACGCGGCTGGTCGCCCTGCTCGGCTGGCCGGTCCGGCACTCGCTGTCGCCGCTCATCCACAACGCCGCGTTCCGGGAGCAGGACGTCGACCTCGTCTACGTGGCGCTCCCGACGCCGCCGGCCGACCTCGGGGCGGTCGTGTCCGTGCTCGGCCGCGTCGAGGCCGTGGGGGCGAACGTGACCGTGCCCCACAAGGAGGCCGTAATCGCCTGCTGCGACCGGCTCACCGACGAGGCGGAGCTCGTCGGGGCGGTCAACACCCTGCTGTGGCAGCCGGACGGGCTCGTCGGGGACGACACCGACGCCCTCGGGCTCGGGGCTGTCCTCCGCAACGACGTCGCGCTCCCGCCCGGCGCCTCGTCCGTCGTCCTCGGGACCGGCGGGGCGGCGCGCGCCTGCGCCGTCGCACTCGGGCGTGCCGGCTCGTTCGTGACCTTCGTCGGCCGCCGCGTCGACGCCGCCGAGGAGCTCGCGGAGCTCGCGATCGAGTGCGGGGCGCCGGAAGGCCGCGGGATCGGGCTGGACGAGACGTCCTGGGTGGCCGACGCGGCGAGGGATGCCACGCTCGTCGTGAACGCCACGCCGCTCGGCATGGCGGGGGAGGAGCTGCCGGACCCGTTCGGCTCCCTGCGGAAGGGACAGGTCGCGCTGGACCTCGTCTACCGGCCCGTGGAGACGCCGTTCCTGCGCGCCGCCCGCGAAGCCGGCGTCGAGACCTATCACGGCCTCGGCATGCTCGTCGCCCAGGCGGCCGAGAGCTACCGCCGCTGGACCGGCCTCGAACCCCCCACCGCGACGATGTCCGCCGTCGCCCTCGCCGCCCTCACCCACTGAGCCGCCCCCTCTGCGCAGCGTGGCGCGGCTGGCACCGTCCGGAGCCTGGCGGCGTTACCCTCTTCGCCGGGGTTCAAGCCCGAGGGGCCCCATGCCGACCATTTCCGGAGCGGGGCGGGTTCGAACCCTGGCAGGAAGGCTGGAGGACGCGATGAGCGAGCTCGCTGAGCTCCTCGTCCGGCGCGGCGTCATCGACGAGGCCCGCCTCGAGGAGGCGCAGAAGGAGCAGGAGCGGCTGGGCAAGTCGCTCGGCCGCATCCTCATCGAGCAGGGCCTCGTCTCCGAGCAGGACCTCGTCTCGGCACTGTCGGCCCAGATCGGCATGGAGTTCGTCGACCTCCAGTCGACCGACATCGACCCGACCGCCGCGACGATGGTCTCGGACACGGTCAGCCGCCGCTACAACGCCCTGCCGATCGCGTTCGACGACGGGCGGCTCATCGTCGCCGTGAGCGACCCGGCGAACGTCTTCGCGCTCGACGACATCCGCACGATCACCGGAATGGACGTGCGCCCTGTCGTGGCGACCCGCGCGGACATCGTCCAGGCGATCGAGCGCTACCACAGGGCCGGCGAGAACATCGGCGAGGTCATCGGCGACCTCGGCGTCGAGGAGGAGCAGGAGGACCTCAGCAAGGTCCGCGAGGTCGTCGACGACGCGCCGATCGTCAAGTTCGTGAACCTGCTCATCCACCAGGCGGTGAACGACCGCGCCTCCGACATCCACATCGAGCCCGGCGAGCGCGAGGTGCGGGTCCGCTACCGCGTCGACGGCGTGCTCCAGGAGGTCATGCGCAGCCCGCGGAGCATCCAGTCGGGCGTGACCTCGCGCCTGAAGATCATGGCGGAGCTCGACATCGCCGAGCGCCGCATCCCCCAGGACGGCCGCATCGGCCTCGTGATCGGCGGGAAGCCGATCGACCTGCGTGTCTCGACCCTCCCGACCGTGTACGGGGAGAAGGTCGTGATGCGGATCCTCGACAAGTCCTCGGTGCTGCTCGAGCTGAAGGACCTCGGCTTCCTGCCGGGGAACTTCGACCGCTTCGAGTACTCCTACCGCAAGCCCTACGGGATGATCCTCGTGACCGGCCCGACCGGATCGGGGAAGTCGACCACCCTCTACGCGACGCTGAACATCCTGAACCAGCCCGAGGTCAACATCATCACGACCGAGGACCCGGTCGAGTACCGCCTCAACGGCATCAACCAGGTCCAGGTGAACGTCAAGGCGGGCCTCACCTTCGCGTCCGCGCTGCGCTCGATCCTCCGCCAGGACCCCGACATCGTCCTCGTCGGCGAGACGCGTGACCGGGAGACGGCGCAGATCGCGATCGAGGCCGCGCTCACCGGCCACCTCGTCCTCACCACCCTCCACACGAACGACGCCCCGTCCGCGGTCGTGCGGCTCACCGAGATGGGCATCGAGCCGTTCCTCGTCGGCAGCGCCGTCGACGCGGTCCTGGCGCAGCGACTCGCTCGGCGCCTCTGCTCGAGGTGCAAGGAGCCGTACACGCCGACCGAGGCGACCCTGCGCGAGGCCGGGTTCGCCGAGGACATCGTCGCCGACCCCCCGGAGATCTTCCGCGCCGCCGGCTGCTCGGCGTGCGGCAACACCGGCTACCGCGGCCGTCTCGCCATCCACGAGGTCATGTCGGTGACGGAGGAGATCGAGCGTCTGACCGTGGAGCGGGCGTCGTCGGAGGAGATCAAGCGCGTGGCGGTCTCCCAGGGGATGCTCACCCTGCGCGCCGACGGGCTCGCGAAGGTCCTGCTCGGCGACACCACGATCGAGGAGATCGGTCGCGTCATCGTGTAGGCAAGCTTGCAGCAGACGACGAAGAGAGAACAGATGGCGAAGGGACTGGGCCAGATCCTCCTCACGAAGGGGGTCATCGACGAGGCGGGCCTCGAGCGCGCCGAGGGCGAGGCGCGCACGAATGGGACGAGCCTCGGCAAGACGCTGCTCGACCTCGGGCTCGTCGCCGAGCGCGACCTCGTCGAGGCGCTCGCGACCGAGGTCGGCATGCCGTACGTGGACGTCGACGCGGGCAGCATCGACCCGCACGCGGCCGAGATGGTGCCGCGGGCGCTCGCCCAGGAGGTCATGGGCATGCCGGTCCGGTTCGGCCAGGACGACGACCTCATCGTCGCGGTCGCGAACCCCAACAACAGCGCGGCGAAGGACCGCATCGAGTCGGTGACAGGGCTCGCGGTCCGTCTCGCACTCACCACCCCCACGGGCCTCCGCGAGGCGATCGCGCACCTGCCGGAGGGCGCCGACCTGCCGCCCTCCTGGCCGGTGGACTCCCTCGCCCCGCCGGTCCCCGCGGCCGCCCCGGAGCAGCAGGTCCGTCTCGTCGAGTCCGAGGAGGAGAGCGCGATCGACCTCGACGAGCTCCTGCGCACGATGGTGGAGATGGGCGGCTCCGACCTCCACCTGACGGTCGGGATCCCGCCGGCGGTGCGGATCCACGGGGAGCTCGCGCACCTCGACGGCTACCCGGTGAGCACGCCGCAGGAACTGCGGAAGATGCTGTACTCGATCATGACCCAGCGGCAGCGCGAGGAGTTCGAGAACAACCTCGAGCTCGACATGAGCTACTCGGTGGCGAACCTCGCCCGCTTCCGCGTGAACGTCTTCCAGCAGCGGGACGCGATCGGGTCGGTCATGCGGGTGATCCCGTTCGAGATCCTGCCGCTCGACTCGCTCGGCGTCCCCGCCCAGGTGTCGAACTTCGCCTACCTGCCGCGGGGCTTCGTGCTCGTGACCGGACCGACCGGCTCCGGGAAGTCGACCACGCTCGCAGCCCTCGTCGACCTCGTGAACTCGAACCGCTCCGCGCACATCATGACCGTCGAGGACCCGATCGAGTTCCTGCACAACCACAAGCGCTCCGTCGTGAACCAGCGCGAGGTCGGGACCGACACGCACGGGTTCGCCGACGCCCTGAAGCACGTCCTGCGCCAGGACCCCGACGTGATCCTCGTCGGCGAGATGCGCGACCTCGAGACGATCCACATCGCCCTGACCGCGGCCGAGACCGGCCACCTCGTGTTCGGCACGCTCCACACCCAGGACGCGCCCCAGACCGTCGACCGCATCATCGACGTCTTCCCGCCCCACCAGCAGGAGCAGATCCGGGTGCAGCTCGCCGGCGCCCTCCAGGGGGTCGTCTGCCAGCAGCTCCTGAAGACCGCCGACGGCAAGGGCCGCGTGGTCGCCTCCGAGGTGATGGTGGTGACGTCGGGGATCCGCAACCTGATCCGCGAGGGCAAGACGCACCAGATCTACTCGTCGATCCAGGCGGGGGCGCAGCAGGGCATGATCGCGATGGACCAGTCACTCGCGAAGCTCGTCCAGGCGGGCAAGATCACCTACGACGAGGCGCTCGAGCACTGCAACAACGTGCAGGAGTTCAACCGCCTCGTCGGCCGCGCCTGAGGTGAGCGCTCAAGGAACCCGCCCCTTCGCGCCGACGTTCTGACCGGGGAGACGAAAGACACCGATGGCAGCCACCGCCACCTTCAGCTATCAGGTCCGCGACAAGGGCGGCAAGCTCGTCTCCGGCGAGCTCGAGGCCGACAACGCCACCGCCGTCGCGACGAAGCTGCGGTCGATGGGCTACACGCCCGTCAACATCGCCGAGGTCAAGACGACCGGGCTCTCGATGGAGATCAAGATCCCGGGCCTGTCGTCGAAGAAGGTCAAGCTGAAGGACCTCGCGGTCTTCAGCCGTCAGTTCTCCACGATGATCAACTCGGGCCTGGCCCTGCTCCGCGCCCTCACGATCCTCGAGGAGCAGACGGAGAACCCGAGCTTCGCGGAGGTCATCGGCGAGATCCGCGCCGAGGTGGAGGCCGGCGGGGCGCTGTCGGCCGCCCTCGCCAAGCACGACAAGGTCTTCCCGCGGCTCTACATCGCGATGGTCCGGGCGGGCGAGACCGCCGGCATGCTCGACCAGGTGCTGCTGCGCATCGCCGAGGCGATCGAGGCCGAGGTGAAGCTGCGGAGCAAGATCAAGTCCGCGATGACCTATCCCGTGCTCGTCCTCATCATGGCCATTCTCCTGACCGCCGCCATGCTGATCTTCATCGTCCCGACCTTCGTGGGGATGTTCGAGTCGCTGGGCGGAACGTTGCCGCTGCCGACCCGGCTCATGCTGGCGGGCTCGAACTTCCTCACGAGCATCACCGGGGTGCTGTTCTTCGTCGCCGGTCCGATCGCGTTCTGGCAGATCCTCAAGCGCGTGAAGGCGACGGAGCAGGGCCGCATGATGCTGGACAGCCTCAAGCTGAAGCTGCCCGTCTTCGGGCCGCTCTTCAGCAAGATCGCCATGTCACGGTTCGCGAGGAACCTGTCCGTCCTGCTGCGTGCCGGCGTCCCGATCCTGCAGGCGCTGGAGATCACCGCCGAGACCGTGAACAGCGGACCGGTCGCATCAGCCACGAAGGACGTCCAGGAGTCCGTGCGAGAGGGCGAGTCGATCGCCGGGCCCCTGACCAAGCACGACGTCTTCCCGCCGATGGTCGTGCAGATGATCGCGGTCGGTGAGGAGACCGGGGCGGTCGACACGATGCTCGAGAAGATCTCCGACTTCTACGACAGCGAGGTCGAGGCCACGACCGAGGCGCTCACCTCGCTCATGGAGCCGCTCATGATCGCCGTGATCGGCGGCATCGTCGGGTCGATGGTCATCTCCCTCTACATGCCGATGTTCCAGGTCTTCAACCTCATCGAGTGATCGCTCCCGACGCGGCCGTCGAGCCGTCCCGGCCCTCGGCCTGGCGCACGCCACGGTTCGACCGGGCGACGTTGTCGACCCACGTGGCCGACGCCGTCGCCGTCGGTTACCTCGGACTCGTGCTGTGGTGGCTCGCCGGTAACGACGGCGGCTTCTCCAGGAGCACGACGCTGCCCTTCGCGGTGGCGACCCTCGTCGCGGTGCCCGTGGCAGCCGCACAGGCGGCACGTCTCCCGGCTCTCGGCCGCTGGCTCGTCGGCGCATGGGGGTCGGGTGCCCTTCTTGCCCTCGTGTTCGCCGCGGAGCGGAGTGGCTTCATCCACGAGTCGGTGACCTGGGCGGCGATCCCGGTCGTCGCTCTGGCCGCGTGGCGCGTGGTCGCGCGGCGGTGGGGTCCCGGGCTCCTCGTCGTGCTCCTGCTGGCCACGTTCGGTCGCTACTGGTACTGGAGCTTCCTCACCTGGTGGGGGGACGCGCTGTGGGGACGCGCACCATTGCTCCGGCCGCTGTCGTGGCACAACCAGTCCGGGATGCTCATGGGCAGCTTCGGCCTGCTCTTTCTCGGGTTCGCGGTCCGGGGCCGCCGCCTCCTGGGTGTGGCTGGAGCGCTCCTGGGCGGGGCAGGTCTCGCGGGTGCGTGGCTCTCCGGTTCCCGCGGAGCCGTCATCGCGACAGGGCTCGGGCTGCTTGTCGTCGTGATCGCCGCGTCAACGGATCGTCGCCACCGACGGACGCTCGTCGGGCTCGCCGCCACGTTCACCGTCGCCGGGATCGTCGTCGTGGCTCTCCTCCGGATGGTCGCCCCCGAGGCCGGCGGTGGGCAGCCGATCACGAACCGGGAGCAGACCGCGTCGACGAACCTCCAGGCGCGGCTGCGCCACATGGAGGCGGCCGTCGGGATGTTCGGCGACCGCCCGCTGACCGGTCACGGACCCGGTTCTTACCGCACTCAGGCGCTCGCCTACACCGCCGCCGATGCCAACCTGACATCGTCGGCCCACAACGAGTTCCTCGAGGCTCTCGGCGAGGGTGGCATCGTCTTCGGAGGCGCCTTCTGGCTCGCGCACCTGCTCGCGCTCTCCCTCCTCCTGCGGGCACGGCGAGCATGGCTGGGTGCGCCCGTCGCCGACTTCGGCAGCGCGGCAGACCTGCGCCACCTCTTGGGCCTCGGCTCTGCGGGGGTCGTGGTCGGTCTCGGCGTCCACACCGCCGTCGACTTCGACTGGGGCTATCCGGCGTTGCCGTCGCTCCTCGCGGTCGCGGTCGCGGTGCTCGGGGCAGCCGTCGTCGTGCCCTCGTCGTCCCCTCGCCGCCTCGGCCATCTCGTCCTGGCCCCGTTCGCGATCGTGCTGGTCCTCGCGGGTGCCGGCCGCGTCGCCGAGCTACGGGCGAACGTCGACCAGTCAGGTCTGACCGCCGAGGCGTACGCGCGCTCGGCGGTCCCGTGGGACCATGTCTCCGCCCGAGACCGTGCGGCACGCCTCGCGTCGGGCGGGGACACCGATCTCGCACTAGCGACCCTCGACCGCACCATCAAGTGGAACCCGGGCGTTCGGGGGCTGGCGGTCGTCCGGGACACGGTGGCGTTCCGGGACGGACGCTTCACCGCCGAGGAGCTGCTCGCGTCTGTCGACCAGGGCTACGTGCGCTTCGAGGTCCGTAACTACGTTGCTTCGGCGCTGATCGACGAGGGCGACTTCGATGAGGCGGAGCAGGTGCTGGAGAGCCTCGTCGGTGAGTACGCCGATCACGTCCGCTGGGGTGTCACCGAGACGAGCGCGAGGACCTGGACGCTCGTCGTCGAGCTGGAGGCTGCTCGCTCCGGCTGCGACGCGGCCCGCTCAGCCGTCGAGCGTGCGGTTCGCGAAGGTGGCGTGACGCCGGACCGCGCGGACGCAGCGCTCGCCGCGGTCCTCACGGAAGTCTGCGGCTGACCGCCGTCACCAGGCGCCCTGACGGCCGAGAACAGCGAGCACCGTCTTCGCGAGGATGTACAGGTCGAGTCCGACCGACCAGTTCTCGATGTAGAAGAGATCCATCCG
>JBOHEE010000501.1:0-6347 GCA_050700895.1 Nitriliruptorales bacterium
GCCTCGCGGCAGCAGGTGGCGACCATCTCTCTAGGGCGGCGGTCTCCCGACGCCTCGAGCGGCCCACCTGGGACGTAGCGGGCGGGCGACCCTGTCCCAGCTTGGCCTTGCTCCGGATGGGGTTTACCGAGCCGCCCGGGTCGCCCCGGGCGCTGGTGCGCTCTTACCGCACCCTTTCACCCTTGCCGGTACCCGCCGAAGCGGGCCCCTGGCGGTCTGCTCTCTGTGGCACTGTCCGCGCGTCACCGCGCCTGGGAACTGCCCAGCATCCTGCCCTGTGGAGTCCGGACTTTCCTCGACAGATCGCTCTGCCGCGGCCGCCTGGCCGGCTCCTCCCTCGTGGAGGGTACGCGTCCACGACAACACCGGACCACCGCTCGAGCTTCCCGCCGTGGCAGGATGGAAGGCGAGATGATGACGGAGCGGATCCGCCCCATCGCCTGGATGGACGGCCGAGT
Organism: Nitriliruptorales bacterium; assembly: GCA_050700895.1. Classification (GTDB taxonomy): domain Bacteria; phylum Actinomycetota; class Nitriliruptoria; order Nitriliruptorales; family JAHWKO01; genus JBOHEE01. Next base: position 459 of record JBOHEE010000501.1, read on the forward strand.
GGTGCCGGCCACCGAGGCGAGCGTGCCGCTGCTCGACGACGGCTTCCTGCGCGGCGACGCGGTCTTCGAGACCGTCCTCGTCCGCGGGGGGCGGACCCACGCCCTCGAGGCGCATCTCGCGCGGATGCGACGCTCCGCGAAGGCGACCGGCATCCGTGTGCCGGTGCTCCGCCAGGTCGTGACCGACCTCCTCGCCGCATGGGGCCAGCATGACGGTGCGCTGAAGCTCATCGTGACCCGTGCCGGCATCGTGCGAGGCCTGCTCGTCGTGCCGGAGTGGCCCCGGAGCATCGCGCTCGCACCCGTCGAGATCCCGTGGCACACGCCGCTGTCGAAGGTGAAGACGCTCTCGTACGCGGCGAACGTGTGGGCGACCCGGCAGGCGCGCGAGGCGCTGGCCGACGACGCGCTCATCGTGGCCGACGGCGCCGTCTGCGAGGTCCCGACCGCAGCGGTCGCCTGGGTCCGCGACGGCTCCGTCCACGCCCCTGACCCGGCCGAGCTGCCCATCCTGGACTCGGTGACGCTCACCGAGCTCCTGCAGGTCGTCGACGTCGAGCTCGGGGTCCACCCGCTCGACGACGTCCTCGCCGCCGACGAGGTCTTCGTCCTCTCGGCGACGCGGCCCGTCCTCGCGGTACATGCCGTCGGCGACGCCGAGTATCCCGCGCCGGGCCCCGTGACCGAGGAGCTGCGCGAGGCCTTCGAGGCGCACATCGTGGCGTCGCTCGACCCGCTGCCCTGAGCCAGAGGCCACCATCGTGGCCTACGGGTGCCCCTCGGCCGCCAAGTAGTGTGATGGTCCGGAGAAGGAAACCCCGTGTCAGAGACACCGCCTGACGTTCTCGAACGCCCCCTCGTCGCCATCGCGAACCGCCTGCCGATCTCGCGTGTGGACGGGGCGTGGAAGACGAGCGCCGGCGGTCTCGTCACGGCGCTGAAGCCCATCATGGAGCGTGTCGACGGCGCCTGGGTCGGTTGGGACGGGGGTCACGAGGACGTCCCGCCGCGGGCGGAGGGCCTCGACATCGACCTCCTGCCGATCCCGCTCACGCACGCCGAGCTCCAGGGTTTCTACTACGGCTTCTCCAACCGGACGCTGTGGCCCCTCTTCCACGACCTCCTCGAGCAGCCGATCTTCGACCGCGGCTGGTGGAACGCCTACCGCCAGGTCAACGAGCGCTTCGCGGAGCGCACGCGCGACGTCGACTTCCCGGGACGCCAGCCCCCGCTGCTCTGGGTCCAGGACTACCACCTCATGCTCCTGCCGGCCCTGCTGCGTGAACGCGGCAGCGAGGGCCCGATCGCCTTCTTCCTCCACATCCCCTTCCCACCCCCCGAGCTGTTCGCCCGGCTTCCCTGGCGGCGCCGGATCATCGAGGGTCTCCTCGGCGCCGACGTGGTCGGCTTCCACACCGCCCGCTACCGGGACAACTTCATCCGGTCCGCCGAGCGCCTCTCGGCCGTCGAGGGGGTCGAGGACGGTGCCGTCCTGCTGCGCGACGGCCGGAGGGTTGCGGCCGTCGCCCACCCGATCTCGGTCGACGCCGGCGAGTTCGCCCGGCTCGCCCAGAGCGACGAGGTGAACACCGAGCTCGCGTCGCTGCGCCAGCAGTTCGCCGGCCGCAAGGTCCTGCTCGGCGTCGACCGGCTCGACTACACGAAGGGCATCCACGAGCGTCTCAAGGCGATCGAGCGCCTCCTCGAGCGCCGCAGCGACCTGCGCAACCGGATCACGTTCGTGCAGATCGCGGTCCCGAGCCGGGAGGGGGTTCGCGAGTACCGCGAGCTGCGCCGCGACGTCGAGAGGGAGGTCGGGCGCATCAACGGCCGCTTCACCGAGCCCGGTGGCGAGGTGCCCGTCTACTACCTCCATCGCGGGGTCCCGCGCCACCGCCTGGTCGCCTACTACCGTCTCGCCGACGTGGCGGTGGTCACTCCGTTGAAGGACGGCATGAATCTCATCGCGAAGGAGTTCGTCGTCTGCCAGCATGCGGGCGACGGCGCCGGTGCGCTCGTGCTGAGCGAGTACACGGGCGCGGCGCTCGAGCTCGACGGCGCCGTGCAGTGCAACCCCTTCGACGTCGAGGGCCTGTCCCACCGCATCGAGATGGCGATCGAGCTGGACGAGGAGGAGCGGCGCAAGCGCCTCGCGCGCATGGCCGGCCACGTCCGGGCCAACGACGTCTTCGCGTGGGTGGAGGACCAGCTCGGCGAGGTGGCCCGCGCGTTCCAAGGAGCCTGACCGGGTGCTCGACGACCTCGAGGCCGTCGTCGCCCGGATCGGCGACCTCCGCCGGTGGGTCCTGATCCTCGACTTCGACGGGACGCTGAGCCCCGCGGTCGACGAGCCCGACGAGGCCGTCCTCCCCGACGCCGTGAAAGGGGCTCTCCTCGACCTCGCGGCGACCACGCTCAAGGTCGCCGTCCTGAGCTCCCGTCCCCTCGACGAGCTCGAGGAGCGCTTCGATCGCCTGCCGCTCCTGCTCGTCGGAGGGCACGGCGCCGAGGTCCGCGACCCCTCCGGTCGGCGACACGCCCTCGTCGACGGGGAGACGATGTCGCTGCCGCCGCGCGTCGTCAGCGAAGGCGAGGCGGTGCGGTGGATCTCGATGCAGCACCCCGGTCGGACCCCGATCGTCGTCGCCGACGACGAGAGCGACGAGGAGGCGTTCGCCGCGGCCGCCGACCTCGGCGGCGGCGGGGTGCTCGTGCGCGAGCGGCCCCGGCCCACCGAGGCGAGGTGGCGGATCGAGCGCCAGGACCGCGTCCTCGAGCTCCTGCACCGGCTCGTCGCCGTCACGGAGCGACCCGACATCCTCGTGGAGACCGCCCCCGACGGCGAGGACGAGCGCGAGCATCCGATTGAGCAGTACGGGCTGATCAGCGACTCGCGGACGGCCGCGCTCGTGTCGCCGGACGGGTCCATCGACTGGCTCTGCCTGCCGCGATTCGACTCGCCGAGCGTCTTCGCGGCCCTCCTCGACCCCGAGCGGGGCGGCCGCTGGCGGATCCGTCCGATCGACCGCGAGCTCGAGGTCCAGCGCACCTACCTGGGCGAGACGAACGTCCTGGTGACCCGCTTCGTGCGCCGCGGCGACCCGGTCCTCACGCTCACGGACTTCCTCGTGTACTCGCGCGTGAACGCCTTCGACGCGACCCACACGGGGCACATGATCCTGCGCCACGTCGAGTGCTTCGCCCCGGTCGAGGCCGAGGTCGTCTTCCATCCCCGCTTCGACTACGGCCGCGCTCACACCACGATCGAACGCCGCGACGGCGGCATCCGCGCGGCCGCCGGCATGGACCACCTCGACCTGGCCACCGACGGGGTCGAGTGGACCGTGCGACCCCACCGGGACGGCAACGGCGACGTCGCGACCGCCACCGTCCGGCTGCGCCCGGGCGACGAGCGCTGGTTCCACCTCCGCACGACCGGCGCCGAGCGCAGCCCCCACGACCACCTCTCCCCCGCCGAGCTGCTGGATCTCACCGTGCGGACGTGGGGCCGCTGGTCGGCGCTCATCGACTACCCCGACGGTCCGCGGCGGAGCGTGGTGATCCGCAGCGCCCTCGTCCTGAAGGCCCTCGTCTACGAGCCGACCGGCGCGCTCGTCGCCGCGCCGACCACGAGCCTGCCGGAGACGCTCGGCGGGGAGCGGAACTGGGACTACCGGCACGCCTGGATCCGCGACTCCGCGTACGTCCTCGAATGCTTCCTCCGCATCGGGCACGCCCGCGAGGCGGAGACCTTCATCCGCTGGCTCTCGGAGCTCACCGACCGCATCGGCGGCGCCGAGGAGCTGCGGCCGCTGTACCGGGTGACCGGCGAGGAGGACCTCACCGAGTTCGAGCTGCCCCACCTCTCCGGCTACCGGGGGTCGCGACCCGTCCGCGTCGGCAACGGCGCCTCCTCGCAGCTCCAGCTCGACATCTACGGGGCCGCGATGCAGCTCGGCTACCTGACCGAGCGGCTCGGGCCGGAGGTGCCGTCCGCGCAGTGGCCGGTGATCATCCAGCTCGTCGAGACCGTTCGGCAGCGCTGGCAGGATCCCGACAGCGGCCTCTGGGAGATCCGCAGCGCCCCGCGCCACCACACGTTCAGCAAGTTCCAGTGCTGGCTCGCGGTCGACCGCGCGATCCGCATCGGCCGCGACCTCGGGCTGCGAGCTCCCTACGACCGCTGGCAGAAGCTCGCCGACGACATCCGCGACGACGTGCTCGCGAACGGCTACGACCGCAAGATCGGGGCGTTCACGCAGGCCTACGGGTCGACCGCCCTGGACGCCTCGGTGCTGGCGCTGCCCTTGCGCGGCTTCCTGCCGCCGCGGGACGACCGGATCCGGTCGACCGTCGCGCGGATCCGCGAGCAGCTCGAGGTCTCCGACGGGCTCCTCCTCCGCTACCGCAGCGAGGACGGGCTCGAGGGCGACGAGGGCGCGTTCCTCATGTGCTCCTTCTGGCTCGTCGAGCTCCTGGCCCGCATGGGCGAGCTCGACGAGGCGGAGCGCGTCTTCGACCGGCTCATCTCGATGGCGGGACCGCTCGGGCTGTTCGCCGAGGAGGTCGACCCGGTCACCCACTCCCACCTCGGCAACTACCCGCAGGGGTTCACCCACATGGGCCTGATCATGGCCGCGACCGCGATCGACGAGGAGCGCGAGCTGCGGGGCTAGCGGCCCACCGTCGGACGGCGGGATTTTGGGGGTTCGGGGGGCTCAAGAAGTGGAGCGCCGCCACACAAGTCTCTCGTGGCGGCGCGGAACGTAGCCCCCCGACTGGTCAGTCGACCACGATGAGGCGCTGGCACTGGGGGCAGTGGCCGAGCGGCGGGCCGTTGCGGAGGTCGTTGATCTCGAGCGCGGTGAGCTCCATCCGGCAGGCGGTGCAGATACCGCTCCGCAGCGCCCCGACCCCCACCCCGGTGTGACGCTGCTTCTTCGCGTCGTACTCGCTGAGCACGTCGGCTGGGATCGCCTCCCGCTCGCGGTCGGCGGACACCCGGTGCTCGGCGAGCTCGGCGAGGATCCCCTGCGCCGCCTCGTCGCGGGCGGAGGTCAGGTCGGCCTGCTCCTCCTGGAGCGCCTTCTCGCGCTCGGACAGCGCCTCGATCGAGGTCACGAGCTCCTCCCGACGCTCGAGCACGTCCAGCAGCCGTTCCTCGAACCCCTCGATGCGGCGGTCGACGCTCTCGATCTCGGCCCGCACCGCCTGGAGCTCCCGCGGGTTCGTGATCTCCCCGCCGTAGAGCCGCTCCTGCTCCGCCGAACGCCGTTGCTGGAGGAGGTCGATCTCGCCTTCGAGCTTGCGCATCTCGCCCTCGACGAGGTCGAGGTCGACCCGGCAGCTGTCGCGCTCCTGACGGACGCTCGCCGACGCCTCCGACGACGCGTCGAGAGCGGCCTGCTCGGGGAGCTCGTTCAGCCGGTGCTCCAGACGGCGGATCGCGTTCTCGAGGTCCTGGAGGCGCAGGAGCGCCTCCAGCTCCTCCGGACTCGGCTCGGTGTCGGTCACGGCGATCCTCGTGGTTGGTCCGCAAACCCCTCACCCGGACCAGGGGGCGGTGTCGATCGACGACGCTACCAGCGGCGCGGAGAGGCCCCGATCGGCCGCCGCCCCGCGCAGGCGCTCGACCCAGTTCGGGATCGCCGCCGCCTCGGTGGCGTGGTGCCCCGCGTCGACGAGCGCGAGTCCGAGCTCCAGGGCGTCACGCACCGGATGGTGGCGCAGGTCCCCCGTGACGAGCGCGCCGGCGCCGGCAGCGAGAGCGGCGCCGACGTAGCCGTCGCCGGAGCCGCCCACGGCGGCGACCCGGGTGATCGACCGGCCGGGATCCCCCGCGAGACGCAGGTGCGGGGCGGGGAGGCCTTGGCGGAGGCGGTCGGCGAG
>JBOHEE010000502.1:0-1661 GCA_050700895.1 Nitriliruptorales bacterium
CGGCGATCCTCTGCGCCCGCGGGGCGGTCGCGGCCGGCGCGGGGCTCGTGACCGTCGCCGTGCCGGAGCGCATCCAGGACGTCGTGGCGAACGCGGTTCCGCCGGCGATGACGGTCGGCCTCGACGACACCGCCGGGGTCGTCGCCCCGAGCGCGGCCGCCACCGTCGCCGAGCTCGCAGCGGGCAGCGACGCGGTCGTGGCCGGGCCCGGAATGACCCCCGCGAAGGGCACCCGCGAGGTCGTCGACGTCGTCCTCGAGGGCCCCGCGCGGGTGGTCCTCGACGCCGACGCGCTCAACGTCTTCCGCGACGACGGCAGCGCCCTCGCGCACCACACCTCTGAGCTCGTCCTCACCCCCCACATGAGGGAGCTCGCCCGCATCGGCCCGTACGACGACGCCGACGACGCCTGGGACCGCCGCGCGGCGTCCCTGCCCGCCTTCGCGGCGGGGCAGGCGGCGACGATCGTCGCGAAGGGGCCGGGGACGCTCGTCGCCGCCCACGACGGGCGCGTCTGGGTCACGCCCACGGGAGGACCGGCGCTGGCCACCGGAGGATCGGGCGACGTCCTCGCCGGGGCCGTCGCCGCCGCGGTCGCGCGGGCCGACGACGTAGCCGCCGCGGTCGCTCGGGCCTGCTGGTGGCATGGGCTCGCCGGCCAGATCGCCGGCGCCGCCGCGGGCGACCTGCCCGGCAGCGAGGACATCGCGGCCGCCCTCCCGGACGCCGTCGGGCTGACCGCCCGCCTCGCCCGCGTCCGGCCGCGCTGGCCCTTCGATCCCCCCGGCTGGCGGGCGGGCCGGACGCCGCCCATGATCCCGGAGCTGGAGCGGAGTCGGCCGTGAGACCAGGTGTCCCGTCCGATTGGCGCGAGCAGGCCGTGGGGCCTTGTGCCCTGCAGATCCACGTCGGGGCGAGGAGCGGGCGGTGACGAAGCGCGCCCGACCCACCTACGCCGAGGTGGACCTCGGCGCGATCGCGCACAACGTCCGTGTCGTGCGCGACCGGATCGCGCCCGCCGAGGTCATCGCGGTCGTGAAGGCCGACGGGTACGGGCATGGGGCGGTCGAGGTCGCGCAGGCCGCGCTCGGCGCGGGCGCGTCCTCGCTCGCGGTCGCCCTCGTCGAGGAGGGCGAGGAGCTGCGTGCTGCCGGCGTCTCCGCCCCGATCCTGCTCATGGCCGAGCCCCCGCCGGAGGCGGCCGACCGCGTCGTGGCGTGCGATCTCGTCCCCGCCCTCTATACGCGGAGGTTCGCCGCTGCGCTGCGCGCCGAAGCGGACCGGCGCGACGCGCCCGTCACCGTGCACGTGAAGGCGGACACCGGCATGGCGCGGGTGGGTGTGCCGCGGGACTCGTGGGACGCGATCCTCGACGACCTGGGGGAGATGAAGGCCGAGCTCGACATCGGCGCGTTCTGGACCCACTTCGCCTGCGCCGACGAGCGCGGCCATGCCTCCGTGCGCGACCAGCTCGACGCCTTCGGCGCGTTCCTCGACCGCGCCCGGGCCCATGGCATCACCGCGCCGCGCGTCCACGTCGGCAACTCCGCGGCGGCGCTGACGCTCGACCCGGAGGAGCTCGGCGGCGCGGTCCGCCTCGGCATCGCGATGTACGGGATCCCGCCCTCGCCGGCGCTCGCGGGGGCCGCGGACCTCCGGCC
>JBOHEE010000503.1:0-15442 GCA_050700895.1 Nitriliruptorales bacterium
TCCTTGAACGCCCCGACGACCGCGTCCGCGACGCGCGAGACCGGCTCGGGCACGACGAGGAGGACGTCGCGTCCCCCCGCCAGGGTCGCCCCGGCGAGCTCGACGGTCCTCGCCGGCAGGTCCTCGCCGGGGAGGGGACGCCAGAACCGGGGCGTCCCCCCGCGGGCGGCGAGGTCGAGCAGTTCGGGACCGTCGTCGCCGTACGCCGCCCACGCCGACGTGTCGACGGGGGGCTGTTGGGGGTCGGCGGGCCGCTCCCCTCCCGGGTACCAGCCCTCCTCCGACGCCCGCCGCTCGACGTCCACGACCCTCGAGGGCAGCGCATGGCGGACGACCGCGGCGAGCGGCCCCGCGTAGCGGGTGGCGGCCCACCGGAGGACGTCGAGCTCCTCCTCGGTCACCCACACGTGCTCGCCCAGGAGCCGGCGGACGTCGCGCAGCCGCGACTCGGCGACGTCGGTGGTGGCGGCGACGTCGGTGACGAGCCCGCGGACCCGGCGACCGGAGAAGACGACCTCGACGCGGCAGCCGGGGCGTACGGGGAGATCAGGGGGGATGCGGTAGTCGAACGGCCGGTCGAGGTGGTCGGGGGCGACCTCGACGACCACCCGCGCGATCGCCCCGGCCGAGCCGGTCAAGCGCGTTCCAGGAGGGTGGTGTTCACCGTGGTGTGCGGCCGGGCGAGGATGGATCGTCATCCGGCAAGGCGCGGCGAGCGCAGCGCAGCAGCGCTGCGCAAGCGAGTCCGCAACGCAGCCAGGGGCGATCCAGACCGGCCAGACGCGCGCCAAAGGTGGACACCAGCCTCCTAGACGCCGACCGCGGAGCGGAGCTCGTCCGCGAGGTCGGTGCGCTCCCACGTGAAGCTCGCGCCCTCCCGGCCGAAGTGGCCGTAGGCGGCGGTCTCCTTGTAGATCGGCCGGCGCAGGTCGAGCGCGCGGAGGATCGCCGCCGGGCGGAGGTCGAACACCTCGCGGATCCCCTTCAGGATGTGGTCGGGGTCGGCCTGCTCGGTGCCGAACGTCTCCAGCATCATCGAGACCGGGTGGGCCACGCCGATCGCGTAGGCGATCTGGAGCTCGACCCGCGACGCGAGCCCGGCCGCGACGACGTTCTTCGCCACCCATCGCGCGGCGTAGGCGGCCGACCGGTCCACCTTCGTCGGGTCCTTGCCGCTGAAGGCCCCGCCGCCGTGCCGCGCGGCCCCGCCGTAGGTGTCGACCATGATCTTGCGCCCGGTCAGGCCCGCGTCGGCGTGCGGGCCGCCGAGCTCGAAACGGCCCGTGGGGTTGACGAGGACCTCGAGCTCGGAGGTGTCGATGTTCTCGGGGAGGAGCGGGCGGATGACGAGCTCCTCGAGGTCGGGGCGCAGCAGCGTGTCGAGGTCGATCTCGGGGCGGTGCTGGGTCGAGATGACGACGGTCCGCACGCCGACCGGACGGGTGCCCTCGTACTCGATCGTGACCTGGGTCTTGCCGTCGGGGCGCAGGTAGGGGATCTCGCCCGCCCTGCGCACCTCGGCGAGGCGCTGCGCGAGGCGATGCGCGAGGTGGATCGGCAGCGGCATGAGCACGTCGGTCTCGTCGCACGCGAAGCCGAACATCATCCCCTGGTCGCCGGCGCCGAGGCGGTCGAGCTCGTCGACGGACTCGCCGGTGCGCACCTCCTGCGCCTGCGTCACCCCCGCGGCGATGTCCGGGGACTGCTCGTCGATCGCGACGGAGACACCGCAGGTGTTGCCGTCGAACCCCATGTCGTGGTGGTCGTAGCCGATGCCGACGACGGTGTCGCGGACGATGCGCGGGATGTCGACGTAGGTCTCGGTCGTGATCTCGCCTGCGACCATGACCTGCCCGGTGGTGACGAGCGTCTCGCAGGCCACCCGCGCGTGGGGGTCGGAAGCGAAGATCGAGTCCAGGATGGAGTCCGAGATCTGGTCGGCCATCTTGTCGGGATGGCCCTCGGTCACCGACTCCGAGGTGAAGAGGCTTCTGCGCTGCACGCGTGCTGCTCCTGCGGATGGATTGGTGGGCAGTGGACGCAGCCTAACGGCCCGGTCCGAGGACCGTGACGATCTCGTCCCAGACCCTAGCGGCGATGCCGCGCTTGGAGCCGAGCGGGATGTCGACCCGGCGCCCGTCGCGACCGAGGACCACGACGCGGTTCGTCTCGACCTCGAAGCCGGCGTCGCTGGCGCTCACGTCGTTCACGACGACGAGGTCGGCGCGCTTCTCCTCGAGCTTCTGCCGCCCGTGGCGCTCGGGGTCGTCGGTCTCGGCGGCGAAGCCCACGAGGACCGGTCGGTCGCCGTCACGGGAGGCGCCGAGCTCGGCGAGGATGTCGGGGTTCGGCTCGAGCGTGATCTCCGGGGTCCCCGCCGCCTTCTTGATCTTCCTGTCCGCGGCCTGGACCGGGCGGAAGTCGGACACGGCCGCTGCCTTCACGACGACGTCGGCGTCGGCCGCGAGCTTCGTGACGATCTCACGCATGTCCCGGGCCGAGACCACGTCGTGGCGCTCCACACCGGCGGGGGTGTCGAGCCGGACCGGTCCGGTGACGAGATGGACCTCTGCGCCGCGCCGGACGGCCTCTGCGGCGAGGGCGAAGCCCATCTTCCCCGACGACCGGTTGCTGAGGAAGCGGACCGCGTCGATGTGCTCCCGCGTCGGGCCGGCGCTGACGACGACCGTCCGGCCCTCGAGGTCGCGGGTCGCCCGCAGCAGCGCCACGAGGGCGTCGAGGATCTCCTCCGGCTCGCTCATGCGCCCCTCGCCGACGTCCCCGCCGGCGAGCTCGCCGCTCGCGGGGCCGACGAGGTCGATGCCGCGCTCCCCGAGCAGCGCGATGTTGGCCCGCGTCGCGGGGTGCTCCCACATCTCGGTGTGCATCGCCGGGGCGAGCAGGACCGGGCACCGCGCCATGAGGAGGACGTTGGTGAGGAGGTCGTCGGCCATGCCGGCGGCGGCCTTCGCGATGACCTGGGCGGTCGCGGGCGCGACGACGATCGCGTCGGCCCCGCGGGCGAGCGCGATGTGCGGAGCGGATCTGGGGCCCGACCCACGGTCGGGCCCCTGCCCCAACTCCGCCCACACCTCGGTGCGGGCCGGGCGGCCGGTGATCCCGGCGAACGTCGCGCCGCCGATCAGGTGGGTCGCGCCGCGGGTGAGCACGGTGTCGACGGTCGCGCCGGCCTTCATGAGCAGGCGGGCGAGGATCGCGGCCTTGTAGGCGGCGATGCCTCCGCAGACACCGAGGACGATGCGCGTCCCGACGAGCGGCGCCGCCACGTCAGGAGCCACCTGGATCAGGCCTCGTCTTCCTCGACCGGCTCCTCGCCCTCGATGAACGCGAGCGGATCGATCCCCTCGGCGCCGGCCTGGGGCCAACGGCCCTCGATCTTGCGCTGCGCGATCTCCTCGAGCGCGATGGAGAGCGGCTTGTTCGTCTCGGTCGAGAGCAGCGGCGGCACGAACTGGCCGAGCCCCTCGCCGAGCTGAGCGTAGTAGGCGTTGATCTCACGCGCGCGCTTGGCCGCGAGGTGGACGAGCGTGAAGTTGCTGTCCACCTTGTCGATGAGGTCGTCGATACGTGCGATGGCGATCACCTCGAAGTGGGGGTCGTGGACAAGGATACCGCCGCGGCGACGTGCGATACGAAACTCAAGCGGCCGGGAAGAGGAGTCCCTCCAGCAGTAGCCGGTCGAGGAGGCGGGCGAGGACGATCGCGAGTGCATCTCGGCTCACGGGGACATCCGGGTCCGGGGTGTCCGCGAGCACCCCGAGGTCCGCGAGCACCGCGAGTGCGGCGGCGTGGGATGTCGGCGAGCCGAGATCCGCACCGGTCACGAGGAGGTGGGCCGCGACGAGCACAGTCGCCATCTCGGGTCCCCTACGGCTGGCGGCGGGTGCGCTCCTCGTCGATGACGTCGACGAGACGCTCGACGCAGTCCTCGACGCGGTCGTTCACGACCACCGCGTCGAAGCGTCGCGCCGCGGCGAGCTCGGCATCCGCGTCGGCGAGGCGCACCGCGCGCTCGTCGTCGGCCTCGGTCCCGCGATCCACGAGCCGGCGTGCGAGCTCCTCCTTCGACGGAGGGGCGAGGAAGACGAGGAACGCGTCGGGGTCGCGCTCGCGTACCTGGAGCGCCCCTTGGACGTCGATCTCGAGGACGACGGCCTGCCCGGCGCGGAGCCGCTCCTCCACCCACCCGCGCGGGGTCCCGGAGCGATGGCGGTGGACGTGGGCCCACTCCAGGAGCTCGTCACCGGCGATCATCGCGTCGAACGCCGCGTCGTCGACGAAGTGGTAGTGGACCCCGTCGATCTCCCCCGGCCGCGCCGCACGCGTCGTCACCGACACCGACAGGACCGCGTCGGGGAGCCGCTCGACGGTCGGCGGCACGACCGTGCCCTTGCCGACCCCGCTCGGCCCGGCGATGACGACCAGAAGGTCCTTAACCCTCGAACTCCTCGAGCAGCCGTGTCCGCTGCCGGTGGCCGAGCCCCTGGAGGCGCCGCGAGCCCGCGATCTCGAGCTCCTCCATGAGCCGCCTCGCCTTCACCCTCCCGTAGCCCGGCATCGCCTGGATGACCTCGGAGACGCGCATCTTCGCCACGTGGCCGCCGTCGCCCGCGCGGTCGAGGACCTCCCCCAGCGACACCTCGCCGGTCTTCAGCATCTGCTTCAGCTCGGCGCGCACACGCCGCGCCTCGGCGGCCTTCGCGAGGGCCTGGCGACGCTGCTCGGGATCGAGCTGGGGCACTGGCACTGACGGGCTCCTGGACGAGATGCGCGACCCTACCGAGCGGCGGGAACGGCGGTCAACGCCGCACGTCTGCGGCCTCGCGCAGGTCGTCGGCGGTGAAGAGCGCGACGAGTTCGAACCCCTCCCGACGGAGGTTCTCACCCCCTCCGGACTGCCGGTCGATGACGCAGATCGTGCGCACGATCCCGGCTCCGCGCGCGGCGAGCTCACGGCACGACTCGAGGAGCTGGCCGCCGCTCGTCACCACGTCCTCGACGACGACGAGACGCTGGCCCGCCACCTCGCCTCCCTCCGCGAGACGGCGCGTCCCGTACGGCTTCGCCTGCTTGCGGACGAACCTCGTCGGGATGCCCGTGCGCGCGGACAGCGCCGTGGCGAGAGGGATCCCGCCGAGCTCGAGCCCCGCGATGGCGTCCACGCCGTCCGGCACGAGCGCGACGAGCTCGTCGGCAACGTCGGCGAGGAGGGCCGGTTGGGCTTCGAAGAGATACTTGTCGAAGTATTCGTGGCTCGTCGCCCCGGAACGCAGGACGAACTCGCCGGTCAGGTGGCAAGCCTCGTGGATCCGTCGGGCGAGGCCGCTCATGCCCGGCCCCTCCCCGCGAGGGACACGACGATGCGGCGTGCGGCGTCGACCGGGTCGCGCGCCGCCGTGATGGGACGGCCGACGACGATGATGTCCGCCCCGGCGGCGAGCGCCTCCTCGGGGGTCGCGGCGCGCGCGTGGTCGTCGCCGCCTGCCCCCGCCGGACGGATCCCCGGGGTGACGACCAGGACCTGCGTGCCGACGATGTCGCGCGCGTCGCGGGCGTGCCGCGCTGCGCACACGATGCCCGGGGCGCCCGCGTCGACGGCCACGCCCGCGAGGTTCCTGACCTGCGCCGCCGCCCCGGGCTGGCCGACACCACCGAGGTCGGCGTCCGACAGGCTCGTCAGGACGGTCACCGCGAGCACGCGCCCGTCGAAGGCGTCCGCGGCGGCCGCCACCATGTCCGGCCCGCCCGAGGCGTGCACCGTGAGGAGATCGACCCCGAGCCCGCTGAGCCGCCGGCAGGCGCGTGCGACCGTGTTCGGGATGTCGTGGAGTTTCAGATCGAGGAACACCGGGCCGTGGGCCGCGATCGCCGTCACGGCCTCCGGTCCACGCGCGCTGAAGAGCTCGAGGCCCACCTTGAAGCCGCCGACGTGGCCCTCCAATCGCCGGGCGAGGTCCTCCGCCACCCCCAACTCCGCGACGTCGAGGGCGACGAAGACCGGGTTCGCGAACGCCGCGCCGCTCATCCCTCCATCGCCCCGACGACGTCGCGGACGGTCGCGAAGCCGTTCGCCGCGCACCAGCGGGCGATGCCGTGGAGGACGTCGCGGGCGGCGAACGGGTCGGCGAAGTTCGCCGTGCCGACGGCGACCGCGTCAGCCCCCGCGAGCATGAGCTCGATCGCATCCTCCGCCGTCACGACCCCGCCCATGCCGATGATCGGTGACCGTGGGAGCGCCTGGCGGACCTGCCAGATCGCGCGCACCGCGATCGGCCGCGTCGCCGGGCCGGACAGGCCGCCGACGTAGTTCGCGAGCTTCGGCCGGCGCTTGCCGACGTCGATCGCCATCCCGAGGAGGGTGTTGATGAGCGACAGCCCGGTGGCGCCTGCGGCCGTGACCGACCGTGCGATCTCGGTGATGTCGGTGACGTCCGGGGTCAGCTTCGCGAAGATCGGCACGTCGACCTCGCGCGAGACGGCCGCGATGACAGCGGCGGCAGGCTCGGCGCGACACGCGAAGACGATGTTGCGGTCCTCGACGTTCGGGCAGGAGATGTTCACCTCGACCGCGGCGATTCCCGGTGCGCCGGCGACCTTGCGTGCGACTTGGCGGTACTCGTCGACGGTCTTGCCCGCGATCGAGACCACCGTCGTCACCCCTCGCTTCCGCAGCCAGGGGAGGTCGCTGGCCAGCCAACGGTCGACGCCGGGGTTCTGGAGTCCGATCGCGTTCAGCATCCCGGCCGGGGTCTCGGCCATCCTGGGGGTCGGGAGCCCCTCGCGGGGCTCGAGCGTGATCGACTTCACGATCACGGCCCCGAGCTCGCTCACGTCGTAGAAGCGGTCGATCTCCGCGCCGGACGCGAACGTCCCCGATGCCGTCAGCACCGGGTTCGCCAGCTTCAGCCCGCCCAGATCGACCGTCAGGTCGACGTCGGGCAGCGCGACGCTGCCCTCTTCGCCCAGGACCCGCACGTCGCTCGCCAGGCGGCGGCCACCGGCTTCGCCCATCGACCCGCTCACGACGCCACCTCGCCGCCGAGCCCGGCCTCGCCCTCTTCCGGCGTCACTGCCTGGCTCTCGTTCCGGCGACTGCCGCTGGCGCTGCTTGAGTCGCTGGGCGTGAACTCGTCGTCGAGGTCGTGCCAGCGCGACGCCTCCCAGGCGAGGTGGGCACCGTTGAACACCGGCCCGTCGACGCAGGAACGCTTCATGCGGATCGTGCCGTCCTTCGCCCGCACCGGGACGACGCAGGTCCAGCAGACGCCCACACCACAGGCCATGTGCTCCTCGACTGCGACCTGGCAGGGGATGTCGAGCTCGGCGCAGCGCAGCGAGACCGCACGCAGCATCGGCATCGGGCCGCAGGCGTAGACGACGCCGGTCTTCGCGTCGCCCACGACGTCGTCGAGCACGTCGGTCACCCGCCCGTCGACACCGAGGCTGCCGTCCTCGGTCGTGAAGGTCACGCTCGCGCTCATCCGCTTCGCCTCGATCGCGTTGAAGATGCGCGCCCCGGTTGCGGCCCCGAGGATCATGTCGACCCGCAGCCCCTCGGCGTGGAGCCGCTCCCCGAGGAAGAACAGCGGCGCGGCCCCGTAGCCGCCCGCGACGAGGAGGCACGCGAGGCGCTGATTCGGCAGCGGGAAGGGGCTGCCGAGCGGGCCGACGAGGTCGAGGAGGTCGTGCGCCTGCCGCGTGCCGAGCCACTCCGTCCCGGGCCCGTGCGGGTCGAAGACGAACTCGATCGTGCCGGCCCATGCGCCCCGTCGCGTCGTCCGGTAGATCGAGAACGGCCGCCGGAGCAGCGACCCGCGCGCGTTCACGGCGACGTTCACGAACTGCCCCGGCCGTGCGCGCTCCGCGATCTCGGCGGCGGCCACCGTCAGGCTCAGGTAGGAGCCCTCGCGCTTCCGCGCGACCACCGCGCTGACGGTCCGGACGGGGCCGTCCCCGGGGCGGCCGGCCACGGCGCGCCGATGGCCGCTCATCGTGGCTCCATCCGCGAGTGGAGCTCCTGGAGCGAGGTGACGTCGAGCGGGCCGTGCTGGAGCGCGTCGATGCCCTGGATCGCCGCGAGGATGCCGGAGAGCGTCGTCACCTGGGGGACGCCGTGGGTCACCGCCGCGGTGCGGATGAGATAGCCGTCGCCACGGGACGCGATGCCGAACGGGGTGTTCAGCACGAGGTCCACCTTCCCGTCGCCGATCAGGTCGACGACGTTGGGCGAGCCCTCGGAGACCTTCTTCACCAGCGTCGCGGGCACGCCGGCGCGCTGGAGGACCTCCGCGGTCCCTTCGGTGGCGAGGACGTCGAAGCCGAGATCCACGAGGCGCTTCACGGGGAACACGATCGAGCGCTTGTCGCGGTTCGCGACCGACACGAACACGGCTCCCTTCGTCGGCAGCACCATCGAGCCGGTCCCGGCCTGCGACTTCGCGTAGGCGGCGCCGAAGCTGTGGTCGATCCCCATGACCTCGCCCGTCGAGCGCATCTCGGGCCCGAGGAGCGCATCGACGCCCGGGAAACGGTCGAAGGGAAGGACCGCCTCCTTCACCGCGAGGTGGTCGAAGTCGAGACCGCTCGTCACGTCCTCGGCGGGGAGCAGACCGGCCTCGCGGAGGTCCGAGAGGCGCTCGCCGAGCATCACCCGCGCCGCCGCCTTCGCGAGCTCCACACCCGTGGCCTTCGAGACGAAGGGAACCGTCCGCGACGCGCGCGGGTTCGCCTCGATGACGTGGAAGACGTCGTCCTTCAGCGCGAGCTGGACGTTCAGGAGCCCGCGCACGCCGAGCCCGCGGGCGATCGCCTCGACATAGCCGCGCACGGTCGCGAGGTGGCCGCGCCCGAGCGTGTACGGGGGGATGACGCAGGCGGAGTCGCCGGAGTGGATGCCGGCCTCCTCGATGTGCTCGAGCACGCCGCCGACGAAGAGCTCGTCGCCGTCGAACACCGCGTCGACGTCGACCTCGATCGCGTCCTCGAGGAAGCGGTCCACGAGGATCGGCTGCCGCGGGTCCACCGCGACGGCGGACGCGAGGTAGCTCTCGAGCATCCCGTCGTCATAGACGATCTCCATCGCCCGCCCGCCGAGCACGTACGACGGCCGCACGAGCACCGGGTAGCCGATCGCGTTCGCGATCCGCTTCGCCTCGGCGAACGATCGGGCGACCCCGCCGGGCGGGTAGGGGATGCCGAGCTCCTCGAGCAGCTCGACGAAGCGGCCCCGGTCCTCGGCCGCGTCGATCGCGTCCGGCGGCGTGCCGAGCACCGCCACCCCCGCGGCCTCGAGCTGGGCGGCGAGCTTCAGCGGCGTCTGCCCGCCGAGCTGGACGAGGACCCCGACCGGCTGCTCGCGCTCGCAGATGGCGATCACGTCCTCGAAGGTGAGCGGCTCGAAGTACAGCCGGTCGGCAGTGTCGTAGTCGGTCGAGACCGTCTCGGGGTTGCAGTTGACCATGATCGTCTCGTAGCCCGCCTCCTTCAGTGCGAAGACGGCGTGGACGCAGCAGTAGTCGAACTCCACCCCCTGGCCGATCCGGTTCGGGCCGCTGCCGAGCACCATGACCTTCGGCCGGTCGGAGTCGGCGACCTCGTCCTCCTCCTCGTACGAGGAGTAGTGGTAGGGCGTGTAGGCCTCGAACTCGGCCGCGCACGTGTCCACCGTCTTGAAGACGGGGCGGACGTCGAGGTCGTGTCGGCGTCGGCGCACGTCGTCCTCGGTCGTGTGGAGGAGACGCGCGATCTGCTCGTCGGAGAAGCCGTCGCGCTTCGCAGCCCGGAGGAGCTCCGGGCCGAGCGCGGACAGCCGCTCGACCGCTCGCAGCTCGCGGCGTCGCTCGACGAGCTGGGCCATCTGGTCCACGAACCAGGGGTCGTAGCCGGTTGCGTCGGCCACGCGCTCGACCGGCCAGCCGCGGGCGAGCGCCTCGTCGACCGCCCGCCAGCGTCCCGCGTGCGGTCGCCGGAGCAGGTCCTCGAGCGCGGTGTCGTCGTGCTCGCCCTCGAGGCCGTCCGCGCCGAACCCGACCGTGCCGTCCTCGAGCGACCGCAGCGCCTTCTGGAAGGCCTGCTTGAAGGTGCGCCCGATCGCCATCACCTCGCCGACCGACTTCATCTTCGTGGTGAGGACGTCGTCGGTGCCGGCGAACTTCTCGAACGCGAAGCGGGGGACCTTCACGGCCACGTAGTCGATGGTCGGCTCGAACGCGGCCCGGGTCTCGCGGGTGATGTCGTTGCTGATCTCGTCGAGCGTGTAGCCGATCGCGAGCTTCGCGGCGATCTTCGCGATCGGAAAGCCGGTCGCCTTCGACGCGAGCGCCGAGGACCGCGACACCCGCGGGTTCATCTCGATGACGAGCTGGCGACCGGTGGCCGGGTCGACGGCGAACTGGACGTTGCTGCCGCCGGTCTCGACGCCGATGCGGCGCATCACCGCGAAGGCGGCGTCTCGCATGTCCTGGTACTCGCGGTCCGACAGCGTCATCGCGGGCGCGATCGTGACCGAGTCGCCGGTGTGGACCCCCATCGGGTCGAGGTTCTCGATGGAGCAGACGACGACGCAGTTGTCGCGCCCGTCGCGCATGACCTCGAGCTCGAACTCCTTCCAGCCGAGCACCGACTCCTCGACGAGGACCTCGTGGACCGGCGACTCGGCGAGCCCCTGCCGCAGCATCAGCCGGAGGTGCTCCTCGTCCGCGGCGATCCCGCCCCCCTTGCCGCCGAGCGTGAACGACGGCCGCAGCACGAGCGGGTAGCCGAGCTCGTCCGCTGCCGCGATCCCGTCCTCGACGCTGCTCGCGCACCTGGACCGCGGCGTCTCCAGCCCGATCTCCGCCATGGCCTCCTTGAAGCGCTGGCGGTCCTCGGCGGTGCGGATCGCCTCGAGGTCCGCGCCGAGCACCTCGACCCCGAACTCCTCGAGGATGCCGCGCCCGAGCAGCTCCACCGCGAGGTTCAGCGCCGTCTGCCCGCCGAGGGTCGGCAGGAGCGCGTCGGGGCGCTCCTTCGCGATCACCGCGCGGACCATCTCGGCCGTGAGAGGCTCGACGTAGGTCGCGTCGGCGAAGGCGGGGTCGGTCATGATGGTCGCCGGGTTCGAGTTCACGAGCACGACCCGCAGGCCCTCCTCGCGCAGCACCTTGCACGCCTGGGTGCCGGAGTAGTCGAACTCGCAGGCCTGCCCGATGACGATCGGGCCGGAGCCGATCACGAGGACCGACCGGAGGTCAGGACGCTTCGGCACGTGACCCCTCCATCAGGCGCGCGAAGCGCTCGAACAGGTACGCGGCGTCGCGCGGTCCCGGTGCCGCCTCCGGGTGGTACTGGACGCTGAACGCGGGGAGGTCGGCGCAGAGCAGACCCTCGCAGGTCTCGTCGTTCAGGTTGACGTGGCTGACCTCGACCTCGCCGTGGTCGCGGGTCGCATAGCGCGACTCCCCCACGCGGTCGCCGAGCGTGGCGGCGTCGACCGCGAACCCGTGGTTGTGGCTCGTGATCTCGACGGTCCCATCGGCACGCCGCAGCACGGGCTGGTTCACGCCGCGGTGCCCGAACCGGAGCTTGTAGGTGTCCGCGCCGAGCGCGTGGCCGAGGAGCTGGCTGCCGAGGCAGATGCCGAAGACCGGCACCCGCCCGAGGAGCCCGCGGAGAGTCTCGATCCCGTAGGTCACCGCGGCGGGGTCCCCCGGCCCGTTCGACACGAAGACGCCATCCGGCTGCGCGCCGAGGACGTCGTCGGCGGTCGCGGTCGCCGGCAGGACCGTCACGTGGAGGCCGTGCTTGGCGAGGTTCCTGCCGATGGACCGCTTCATGCCGAAGTCGAGCGCGACGGCCCGCAAGCGCCCCTCACCGTCGGGGGCGATCTCGTACGGCTCGCCGATCGTGACCTCGCGCGCGAGGTCGCGGCCGACCATCGTCGGGCTGTCGGCGACCCGGGCGAGGAGCTCGTCGACGTCGAGGACCTCGGTCGACACGCAGCAGCGCATCGCACCCCGCTCGCGGATGTGGCGCGTCAGCCTCCGCGTGTCGACCCCCTCGACCGCGACCGCGCCGGCGTCGCGGAGGGCGCCGCGCAGGTCGCCGACGGCGCGCCACGACGAGGGGTGACGGGCCGCCTCTCGCACGACGAACCCCGCGACCTGGATGCGGTCGGACTCGGCGTCGTCGGGGTTCATGCCGTAGTTGCCGACGTGGGGAGCGGTCATCGCGACGACCTGGCCGCGGTAGGAGGGATCGGTCAGCACCTCCTGGTAGCCGGCCATCCCGGTGTTGAAGACCGCCTCGCCGAACGCCGTGCCGGAAGCGCCGAAGGACCGCCCCCGGAAGGCGGTGCCGTCCTCGAGGACGAGAAGCGCGTCGCTGTGGCTGCTCACGCCAGGAGCTCGTCCCGCAGGGTGAACTGCCCGCGAAGCAGGGTGTGGACCGGGCGGACCGAGAGCTTCTTGCCCTCGAACGGGGTGTTGCGCGACCGAGACCGCAGGCGGCGCCCTTCCACCGTCCAGACCGCCTCAGGGTCGACGACGGTGAGGTTCGCAGGGGCGCCGGCCACGACCCCGCGCCCGTGCCCGCCGACGTCGCGGACCCGCGCGGGACCGGCCGTGAAACGCTCGACCGCCGTGGCGAGATCGATGACGCCGTCCTCGGGGCGCGCCTCCTCCGCCACCATCTCGGTGACGACGACCGCGAAGGCGGTCTCGAGCCCGAGCACCCCCGGCGGGGCGTGCTCCCACTCCTGCTCCTTCTGCTCGGGCGGGTGGGGGGCGTGGTCGGTCGCGACGGCGTCGATCGTCCCGTCCGCGAGGCCGCGGCGGAGCGCGGCAACGTCCTCGGGGGTCCGCAACGGCGGGTTCACCTTCAGGGTCGGGTCGTAGCTCGCGATCGCCCGGTCGTCGAGGACGAGGTGGTGCGGGGTCACCTCGGCCGTCACCCGCACGCCGCGCGCCTTCGCCGCCCGGATGAGCTCGACGGTGCCAGCGGTCGAGGCGTGGGGGACATGCAGGCGGGCGCCGAGGCCGGCCGCGAGGATGAGGTCACGGGCGACCATGGTCTCCTCGGCCTCGTGTGGCCAGCCGGCCAGCCCGAGGACCGCCGACATCTCGCCCTCGTTCATCTCGGCGTCGATCGTCAGGGCGAGGTCCTGGGCATGGTTGCAGATCACGGCGTCGAAGGCACGGGCGTAGTGGAGCGCCCGCCGCATCATCAGGGCGTCGGCGACCGGCTTGCCGTCGTCGCTGAAGAAGTCGACGCCGCAGGTGTGCCGGAGGGCGCCGAGCTCGGCGAGCTCCTCGCCCCGGAGGCCCTTCGTGATCGCCCCGACCGGGAAGGCGTCGCAGTGGCCGGCCTCCCGCGCGCGCCGGAGGACGAGCTCCGCCACCGACGGCGTGTCGCAGACCGGATCCGTGTTCGCCATCGCGCACACCGCGGTGTAGCCGCCGGCAGCGGCCGCGGCGGTGCCGGTCTCGACGTCCTCGGCGTCCTCGAAGCCGGGCTCGCGGAGGTGGCTGTGGAGGTCGACGAAGCCGGGGAGGACCCACAGGCCGGCGCAGTCGACGACCTCGGCGGTGCCGGGATCCAGGCCGACGCCGACCTCCGCGATCTCGCCGTCGGCGATGCGGACGTCCGCGGTCGCGTCGTGGGCGCTGGTGGGGTCGACGACGCGGCCGTCCTTCAGCAGCAGCTCGGTCACGCACCCGCCTCCTCGAGCTCCAAGGCCCCTGGCTGGGCCTCGCTGCCGAGCATCAGGTAGAGCAGCGACATCCGCACAGCGATGCCGTTCGTCACCTGGTCGGTGATGACCGCCCGCTCGCTGTCGGCGACGTCGGGAGCGATCTCGACGCCGCGGTTCATCGGCCCGGGATGCATGACGATGGCGCCCTCGGGCAGCCGGTCGAGGCGACGCGCGTCCACGCCCCACAGCCGCGCGTACTCGCGGATCGTGGGGAAGAAGTGGGCGGTCATCCGCTCGCGCTGGACCCGCAGCAGATAGAGGACGTCGAGGTCGCCGAGCACCGCGTCGAGGTCGTAGCTGATCTCCGCACCCCACGTCTCGACCGCCGGGGGCAGCAGCGTCGGCGGCGCCACGAGGACGACGTCGGCGCCGACGAGCTGGAGCGCCTGGACCTCGCTGCGTGCGACCCGCGAGTGGAGGATGTCACCGACGATCGCCACGCGCAGGCCTTCGAGCCGGCCGAGGTGGCGCCGGATCGTGAAGAGGTCGAGCAGCGCCTGCGTCGGGTGCTGGTGCCAGCCGTCCCCCGCGTTCAGCACCTTCGCGTCGACCCAACGGGTGAGCTGGAGCGGCGCTCCCGACGAGTGCGAGCGCACCACGATCGCGTCGACCCCCATGGCCCGCAGGGTCAGCGCCGTGTCCTTGAAGGACTCGCCCTTGCTGACGCTCGAACCCTTCGCGGAGAAGTTGATGACGTCCGCGGACAGGCGTTTCGCCGCGACCTCGAAGCTGATCCGGGTGCGGGTCGAGTCCTCGAGGAAGAGGTTGCAGACGGTCCGGCCGCGCAGCGTCGGCACCTTCTTGATCGGGCGCTCGGCGATCTCGCGCAGCTGCTCCGCGGTGTCCAGGACGGTCGTCACCTGCTCGAGGTCGAGGTCCTCGATCGACAGGAGATGGTGGAGCGTCCGCATCACGTGACCTCCCCGCCGACGATCTCGACCGCGTCCTCGCCGTCGATCTCGGTCACGAGCACCCGGACCTCCTCGGTCCGGGAGGTGGGCAGGTTCTTGCCCACGTGGTCGGCCCGGATGGGCAGCTCGCGGTGTCCGCGATCGACGAGCGCCACGAGCCGCACCGCCTCGGGTCGCCCGACCTCGGAGATCGCCTCGAGGGCGGCCCGGATCGTCCGCCCCGTGTAGAGCACGTCGTCGACGAGGACGACGATGCGGCCGTCGATGTCCACCGGGAACCGGGTCTCGCCGAGCGGCAGGGGGCCGCGGCGGCGGAGATCGTCGCGGTAGAGGGTGACGTCGAGCGAGCCGGCCGGAACCTCGACCGTCTCCGAGCGCTCCCTGCTCGCGATCTCCGACAGGGTCCGGGCGAGCCGCGCCGCGAGCGGCACGCCCCGGGTTCGGATGCCCATGAGGACGAGTTCTTCGACGCCGTGGTGACGCTCGACGAGCTCGTGCGCGATGCGCGTCAGCCTGCGCGAGATGTCGTCGGCGTCGAGGACACGACGGGCGGCGTGCGTCGCCGCCCCTGGTTCCAGGCTGCTCACTGAGCTCCCTTCCCGGCCTCTCTGGACCGGTCGTTAAAGGGTCGCTGCCGTCTGGTCCGCGAATGTACCCACCGTCGACCGCCGGCGTCGAACACCCACCTCCGAATCACCTCGGCGGGGACCTCCGGGTTGCCGGGCAGCTCGGGCCGCGGCCGTCAACGCGAACGGGCCCGGGTTGCCGGGCAGCTCGGGCC
>JBOHEE010000504.1:0-1704 GCA_050700895.1 Nitriliruptorales bacterium
GAGACGGGCGGTGTCCCAGCGGCTCCGCCCGCCGAGCCGCTCGACGGCGAGGCCGAGGGCCGCCAGGTCGTCGACGACCGCCGGCTGGAGCGCTCCCTCGCCGCCGACGACGATCGCGTCGACCGCGCCGAGCCTGGCGACCTCGTCGGCGACGGCGTCCGGCAGGCCGGTCCGGTCCGAGTAGAGGATCGGCGCGTCGAGGACGGCCGCCAGCGGCAGCGCGACGAGCGCGTCGCTCGCGTCGTCGTGGCGGACGACGACGACGGTGTCGGCCCGGTCGAAGCCGGCCTTGGAGACCGCGACCGACGTCCGGACCGGGCCGTCCCCGGCGATGCGCTCCACGCCGCCGAGCGCGGGCAGCACGTGGGCGGTGACGAACGCCTCGCCGTCGATGACCTTCGTGAGCCGCGTGGAGCCCTCGGCCCTGACGATGTCCGACGTCGCTCCGAGGTCGAACTCGACCGGGAACACCTCGAGGGACGCGACGAGGTCGTCCTGGCGGGGCGCCGTCGCGAGCTCCCGGAGCAGGCCGTCGAGGTCGTCCGCGTCCTGGACGACCGAGCACTCCTCGGGGAAGAACAGGCAGGAGGCCGGGTCGTCACCGCCGAGGAGGCTGCCGCCACCGACCCGTAGCGTCCCGTCGGTCCCCGCGAAGGAGGCGGGGACGTCGAGGCTCAGGTTCGCCGAGACGAGCCCGCCTGACGGTGTCGTCAGCGTGACGACGAAATCGGTCGCCGCGCCCGGCTCGAGGAAGACCTCGGTGGCCGGCTCGAGGAGCCCGCCTCCGTGGTCGACGAAGACCTCCTTCACGGTGAGGAAGTCCTCCGAGTCGTCGACGGTCGCACGGAGGTCGACGCTCGTGAACGCGACGTCCTCGAAGGGGTTCTCCGCGATCGTGGCCACGAGCGTGAGCAGTTCGTTCGCCGGCGGCGAGGTGATCTCGTCCGCCGAGGCGTAGCGGTTGGAGCGCCGCAGGGTGAAGGTGCCGCCGTTCTCGCGCGTGCCCTTCACGGTGATCGTCCCCGTCGCCGTTCCGCCGCCGATCCGGTCGACGACCGCGAGGAGGTTGCCGAGCGCGTGTGCCCACGCGGTGAAGGGGACGAACTCGTTGGGGAGGTGCGTCGACGAGACGACCTCGGTCGTGCCCGTCCGACGCCGGCCGGTGTCGACGTCGGCGATCGTCGAGGTGATCGGGACGAGGGTCGGCGTCTCGCCGAGATCGGCCCGCAGGCCGGCGAGCCGGTCCTGGTCGACGACGCCGGAGGCCCCGTCGGCGACGGCGAGCTTGAACGCGCCGAAGACCGGGTCGGCCACGATCCCGAGCGCGGTCGCGGCCCCGGCCCCGTACGCGCCCACGCCGGTGTGGAGGAACGGGTGCCCGAACGCGAGCACGTCGTCGCCGCACACGTAGCTGGTCGTGCCGGTCGCGACGTTCGACACGTCGCCGTAGGAGATGGCGGCGGCGAAGTTGCTCCCCGGCGCGAGGTGGGTGGCGGTCGTCCGGGTGGAGCGGACGGACGAGCCCGTGTACGGCACGAGCGCGACCCCGGCCCGCTCGGCCGCGGCCGCGACCTCGGCGAGCCGGTCGCCCGGAAGGCCGGAGACGGACAGCGGCAGGGCCAGCCGCTTCATCTGGCCCGGGACCTGCCACGGTCGCAGCCCGGCGCGGCCCGCGACCGTCCGGCGCATCGCCGCGGTCAGCTC
>JBOHEE010000505.1:0-8108 GCA_050700895.1 Nitriliruptorales bacterium
ACCCAGTTCATGCCTGCGAGCCACCGTGGACGCGGGCGAGCAGGTCGAGTTGGGTGCGGGTCGGCGTCTCGAAGAGCTCGCCCAGCACGAGGCTGGCGGCGCCGCGCGCCCACGCGCCTTCCGGCAACGGTTCCGCGACCAGGCGGTACGAGCCGGCCAGGCCGGGGAACACGTGGCGACCGACCTCGTCGGCGATCGCGTCCACGAGCGTCGGACCGGCTTCGAGACCCTCGCCGGACACGATCACGAGCTCCGGAGCGAACAGGTTCACGAGGTTGGCGACACCGCGGCCAAGGGTCCGTCCGGCGGCTGCCACGAGTGCCGCCACGTCCGCGTCCTTCTCGATCAGCTTGTAGAGCTCCGCCGGCGTTCTGGGCTGGGAGCGGCGTCGCCGGCGCCGGACGTCTCGGGTGGCCTCGAGCAGAGCGGCCTCCCCGACGATCGCCTCCAGGCAGCCCGTTCGCCCACAGCTGCATGGTCGGTCGCTGTCGTCGACGAGCGTGTGCCCGAACTCCCCCGCGGCGCCGGCCGCACCGCGGAACAGCGAGCCGTCGGTGACGATGCCGAGGCCGACGCCCCGCCCGACCGTCACGAGAAGGAAGTCGGAGACGCCCTGACCGACCCCGAACCAGCGCTCCGCGAGCGCGAGCGTGTTCACGTCGTTGTCGACGAGGACCGGAACGCCCACCACGGCCCCGACCAGGTCCGCGACCGCGACATCCCGCCAGCCCAGGAACGGCGAGTAGCGGCACACCCCGCTGGGCCCGTCGATCACGCCCGCCATCCCGATACCGACGCCGAGCAGTCGCGACGCGGTCACCCCGGACTCGGTGAGGAGGTCACCGATGAGCTCGCCCACGGCCGCCGCGGCGTTCTCGGGCTCGGCTGTGGCGAGCGGTCGCGTCGCCTCGGCAAGGACCGTCGCCTCGAGATCGGTCAGCGCGCCGACGACGTGGTCCTCGGTGACCTTCAGGCCTGCCGCCACGTACGCACCGCCGTTGAGCAGCAGCAGCCGCGACGGCCGCCCGCCGTTGGAAGGGGCCTCGTCGCCCTCGACGAGCAGCTGCCGGTCGATCAGCTCCGAGACGATGCTGCCGATCGTCACCTGCGACAGCCCGCTGGCTCTGGCGAGGTCCGCGCGGCTCAGCGCCCCCGCCTCCTTCACCGTCCTCAAGACGACGGACCGGTTGATGCCCCGAACGAGGCTGCGGTCAGCGGTTGAACCTCTCATGGTTACTTAGCTAAGTTAAAGAAGTAAGTCCTGTCAAGGGGTTCCGCAAAATTCCACGCGAGGCTCACCCCGAGGGTGAAGCGATGACGACTCGGCGATGACCGACAGGAGCCGGCCCTCGGAGTGCTCGGTCTCGACCGCGCCGTGCCGCAACGCGAGGACGCGGTCCGCGCTCTCGGTGATCCGGGGGTCGTGGCTCGCCACGATCACGGTGGCACCGCCGTCCGCGATCCGGTGCGGCAGCTCGAGCAGGCAGTCCGCCGAGGCGTGGTCGAGCTCCGCGGTCGGCTCGTCGGCGACGATGAGCGCCGGCTCTCCCACGGTGGGCTGGACGAAGGCGAGCCGCTGCTGCTCACCGTCGCGCCCGGCGAGGATGCGGAGGAGCGACGACTTGCCGCTCCCGGACGGTCCGACGACCGCCGTCACCGTCGCACGGGCGAAGAGCGCGTCGACCCAGCGCACCGCCGAGCCCGATCACGAGGAGGATGTCGACGGTCACGCGACCGCCGCGACCGACGGATCGCGACGCAGGTCGCCGGCTGCCCGGACCTCCTCGGCGGGGATGCCGAGCGCCCCGCGAGGTGGGAGACGATCTCGTCCTCGTCGCCGGCGAACCACTGCTCCTGGTTGCGCTGGAGGAGGAGCAGGTAGTCGACGCTGCTCTGCTGGGCGGCCTGGACCGCGCTCACGCAGGGGTCGACGGCGACGACGAGCGTCGGGTCACGGCTGGACGAGCGTCGGGTCGCGGCTGTTCGCGCCGGGGAACCCCCCGACACGGTCGACGATGTCGGCCTCGGTCCTCCAGCTTCCGCCGCCGCGGGGACCGACCGCCACCACCCCGGACCGGGAGCCGTTGACGAGCGCCGCCCCCACCTGGTCGCCGCGGTCCCGGGCGAGCTCCTCCATCAATCGGCGAGCGGCAGGTCGCGGGCACCGATCTCTCCGCCTGCGACGTCCGCGAAGGTCTGCGGGTCGACCGCGAGGACCTCCACACGAGCGCCGTCCGAGAATGCGACGGCGGTGCGGTAGACGGCCGGCGACCGGAAGGGACCGGGATCGATGCGGTCGCGGTCGCGGCCGCTCGGCACGTCGGCGGCGACGTCGGCGCCGACGATCGTCATGATCTTCGAGTCGATCGTCCGGTCCAGCGACTGCTGGGCGACGAGGGCGTAGAGCAGGACCCCGAGCGCGGCGACCGACGAGCCGACGTAGACGAGGTCGGGTACCCGGGCCGCCGCCAGCCGCTGCGCGGCGAGGAAGCGCGCCCGCCTGGCTCGGGCGGCCGGTCCCCCGGATCCGCGGCAGGACGAACTGCGCGCCACGAACGACGAGCGCGGCCGCCGCGACGAGCGCGAGAAGCGGGAACGCGACGATGAACGCGTCGACCTCGGCACCGTCCGGCCCGGCGATGATCGCGGTCCCGCGGGTCGCGGCCTGGTAGCCGGCGATCGCCGCGAGCGCGATCACCGGGATCTCCCAGCGCCACCGGTTCGCGCGGTGGAAGGGGTGCGCCTCCCGATCCGCAGCCCACATCAGGACGACCGTGACGAGCCACAGGGTCACGAGCCCGGCAGCCACCGCCGCCACGACGGCCAGACCCGTCGAGCGCAGGGAGCGGGGCCGAATCGACCGGCGCCGGTCCGAGCCAGCGGACGAGCAGCACCGCGAGGGCCCAACCGGCCGCTCCCCCGAGCAGGGCCGGCAGGATCATCTCCAGGGTCGTGTAACCGGCGAGCAGCCGCGGACCGAGGCCCGCTGAGAGAGGAGGAGCCGAGCAGCACGCCGGAAGGCTACTTGAGGCGCCCGGCGCGGGAGAGTGGAAGGATGAGGCGCTGGGCCCTCCAGGGCGAACCGGTAGCATGCGCCCGCGCGCTGCGCACTCGCACACGGGCCCGTAGCTCAGCTGGAAGAGCGTCCGGATGGCATCCGGAAGGTCGTCGGTTCGATCCCGATCGGGTCCACACTACGCAATCCCCGTGCTGGACCAGGGCTGGTGAACCTGCTCCGTCCGGGCGTGACGAGCGAGGACCGGCCAACTACGGACACGCTCGCCTCATAGCTTTGGACTTATTATCTGTTCAGAGTTATATTCGTCGTGTCACTGAGAGAACGCCGTCGACAGGAACACGCTGTTGGGCTACGAGATCGAAGTGACCGACGAGGCCCGGGACTGGTGGGACGAACTGACTCCGGAGCGGCAGGAGGATCTGGCCGACGTGATCGAACCGGTGTTTGGGGCGCGTGGTATCCACCGGCGATCCGCGAGGCAGAGCGGCTGTATGAGACGTACCTGGAGGAGTTGCGAACCGAGGGTCTACTGGAGGACGACCCCTAGGCGTTCGTGACGACGGATGACCGAAGACGGAGGGACGAGACGACATGGCTGGACGAACCTCATGGCGTGAGCTGAAGGCCGAACTCGAGAAGCGTCCCGGCTACCAGGAGCGGGCCCAGGCTGTTCGTGCGAAGCACGAGCGCGAGGAGGAGGCATACCACCTAGCGTTGGGGGAGCTGCGACGTGCGCGGGGGCTGACGCAGACTGCGCTCGCCCGGACGCTGGACAAGTCACAGCCTGACGTCTCGCGGATCGAGCGCGAGGCCGACCTGCTGCTCTCCACCCTGCGCTCCTACATCCAGGCGATGGGCGGCGAGCTCGCCCTCGTGGCTCGGTTCCGTGGCTCCCCCCCGGTCGAACTCGAGATCGGGGCCCTCACCAGCGATATGGATGAGCAGGAGGCGGCTGCGACGGCCTGACGACGAGGTCACCTCGACCCCACACGAACCCAACAACCTCTCACACGCGGTACTCGTCGTGCCTCCGATGCGCGGGCCGAATGAGCAAGATTCGCGGGCATTGCATGTGCGGGACCATCCGTGGCGCCATGGCATGGCGGAGGTCGTCGGTTCGATCCCGATCGGGTCCACCCACCACCTCCCCGGCTGACGAACGGGATCTCCGGTCAGCGGCCGGGTTCGAGCTCCAGAGGCGGGTAGTGGTTCTCCGGGCCGATGGCGCGGACGTCGCTGAGCCAGTCGCCGTCGTACTCCTCTGACGGCCCCTGCATTAACGGGTCGACGAGCTGCCAGGCCTGACGCTTGTACGTCCAGTTCTCGGGTCGAGCCGGTGCGCAGGTCAGGGAGAACGATGTCCGGCAGCTCGGCGCTGTCGAGCGCGCCCCCGCCGCCGAGGGCCCGAGCGCCCGAGCGCCCACACCCCCGCTGCCTCGCCGTGGACCAGCGGCGCCTGTAGGCGTTCGGCCAGCATCTCGGCCGGAAGCGGACCCCCGCCGTAGTCGGGCAGGGGGACGCAGAGGTCACCGCGGCAGAGCCCCTCGGGCTTCAGCTCCCACCCCGTGCGCTGAGCCAGCCCTTCGGGGTCGACAGACAGCTCGGTGAGGATCACGATCCGGTCGCCGTAGTCCGCCGAGGCCCCGCCACCAGCGTCCGCGTTATCCATCCACGGCGCGGACGTGTAGTGTCAGTGTTGACGTTGACGTCAATGTCGATTCCGACCACTGGCAGCCCGTTGGACGCAGAGCAGCCGGACCAGAGCGACGAGCGCTACACGTTCGACCGCTTCGCCCGCCAGCCGTTCTACGAGGCGGTCAACCGCAGTCTCGTGGAACTCGCGAGCATCGAGTCCCGCCCGAGGGTTCTCGACCTCGCCTGCGGCACCGGCGCGGTCACCCGCCTCATCGTCGAACGCCTCCGCGACGCGCGCGAGGCCGTCGTGCTCGCGATCGACGCCTCACGGGAGGCGCTGAGCGTCGCACGACGCAACCTCGGCGGCCTCGGCACGACCACGGTGGAGTTCGTCCAGGCGCACGCGGAGGAGCTCACGCAGACCGTCCGCCGGACGGTCGGCTCGGTGGACGCGGTGTTCTTCTGCAACGCGATCCACATGGTCGACGACAAGGAGGAGGTCGTCGCCGACATCGGTGAGGTCCTCTCGCCCGACGGCGTCTTCGCGTTCAACACCACCTTCTTCGAGGGGTCCCTCCCGCAGGAGACCCTCCCCTTCTACCGACGCTGGATGATGCACGCGATCCGCGACCTGCGGTCACGACACGGCGTCATGCCGACGCGGGACAAGGTGGCCGCGCGCCGCCAGCTGTCGGTCGACGAGTACGCAGCCCTGCTCGAAGGGGCCGGGCTCGAGATCACCGAGCACAAGCTCGAGTCCGTCGACATCACGCTCGAGGGATGGCTCGGGATCAGCGAGTACCGGGAGTTCGCGAAGGGCGCCCTTCCGGGCATCCCGCTCCGCGACGCGGTCGAGACCCTGCAGCGGACGGTCGCCGAGGTCTTCGACGAGCTGGAGATCGACGCGACGCCCCGCCTCTGGCTCCAGGTGGCGGCGACCCCTGCCCACGCCACCTGACCGACGCCGACCTACCCTCGAAATCGGCTCCGAGGTGCAGGCACCCGGCCGCAGAGGACAGGGGGCGGAAGATGAGGACGGCTGACCTCGACGGGGTGACGCTCGAGCTCGTCGTCGGTGACATCGCGGGACAGGACGACGTGGCAGCGGTCGTGAACGCGGCGAACGCGGAGCTGCAGACCGGCGGCGGAGTCGCCGGAGCCATCCATCGTGCCGCCGGCCCCGGCCTGGCCGAGGAGGCCACCCGGTACGCGCCGATCGAGCCGGGTCAGTGCGTGATCACGGGCGCCCACGACCTGCCGAACGACTCGGTCATCCACTGCCTCGGCCCGGTCTACGGGGTCGACGAGCCGAGCGACCGGTTGCTCGCCGACTGCTACCGCAACGCGCTCGCGCTCGCCGAGGATGCGGGGATCGAGTCCGTCGCCTTCCCCGCCATCTCGAGCGGCGCGTTCGGCTACCCGATGCGCGACGCTGCCAGGGTCGCGCTCGCCACCCTCCTCGCGCAGGCTCCCTCCCTGAGCGCGGTCCGGACCATCCGCTTCGTCCTCCACCACCAGCAGGCCATGGCCATCCACGCCGAGGCGCTCGACGACCTGACGGGCTGACCGTCCCGGGCCGAGGTCAACCGCCGAGGGTGTACATCTCGAGCTTCGGCAGCCCTGCGGCGGCGAGCTCGGCGCGCAGCTCCGAGTAGCGGTCGTCGCGCGCCCTCCACACCCCGGCCAGCAGGGCCCGGAGCTCGCCGTCGGACGCCCCGGCGCGGAGCGGGGCGCGCAGGTCGGTGCCGCCGACCGCGAAGAGGCACGTCACGAGACGCCCCTCCGACGTGAGCCGCGCGCGGGTGCAGTCGCCGCAGAACGGCCGCGTCACCGCCGCGATGACGCCGATCTCGCCCGCGCCGTCCCGGTAGCGGTAGCGCTCCGCGACCTCACCGTGATGCGTGGGCGACAGCGGCTCGAGCGGGAACTCCGCACCGATCCGCTCGAGCACCTCCTCAGCCGGGACCACGTCGTCGGGTGACCAGCCGTTCTGGGTGCCGACGTCCATGTACTCGATGAAACGGACGACGACGCCGGTCCCTCGGAAGCGGCGGGCGAGGTCGACGACCCCGCCGTCGTTGATGCCCCGCTGCACCACGCAGTTGACCTTCACCGGCGTGAGGCCGGCGGCGGTCGCAGCGGCGAGGCCCTCCAGGACCGCGGCAAGGTCACCACGACCGCCGCTCATGCGCGCGAACACCTCGGGGTCGAGGCTGTCGAGGCTGATCGTCACACGCCCGAGACCGGCGGCGGCGAGGTCCCGTGCGATCGGGGCGAGCAGGACCGCGTTCGTCGTCATCGCGAGGTCCTCGATCCCGTCGACCGCGGCGAGGAGGGCGATGAGCTCCGGCAGGTCACGGCGGACGAGTGGCTCACCGCCGGTGACCCGGACCTTGCGGACCCCGAGGTCCACGGCGAGGCGGGCGAGCCGGGCGATCTCCTCGTAGCTCAGGAGCTCGTGGCGGTCGAGGTAGCGGTGGGAGTCGAAGATCTCCGCAGGCATGCAGTAGGGACAGCGCAGGTTGCAGCGGTCGGTGACCGAGA
The DNA here is from genome assembly GCA_050700895.1 of Nitriliruptorales bacterium. Classification (GTDB taxonomy): domain Bacteria; phylum Actinomycetota; class Nitriliruptoria; order Nitriliruptorales; family JAHWKO01; genus JBOHEE01. The sequence continues at coordinate 7,199 of JBOHEE010000505.1, forward strand.
TCCGAAGGTCTCGGAGCGGCCTCCCCAAGCGATCGTCGACGATCCTCGCCTCCTTCACCACGGGTCGAGGCTATCGGGGACCTGACGAGATGGTCATCCTGCGCGACTGGTGGCGCCCGGTGTGGTTCCATCGCCCGCACCGAGGAGAACGACGGTGGTCCACGAGCTCGCGAACTCCCTCCGCCGCGAGTGGAGGGAGCGGACACCAGAGCAGACCCTCCTCTACCTCGCGGGAGGAGGGCTCTTCGTCGCCGGCCTCTTCCACCTCGGCGTCTTCCTCGTCGACGGCGGCCCCTGGGCGGGATCGGTCTCGTGGCGCAAGCCGGCCACCTTCGGACTGTCGTTCGGCCTCACGACGGCGACGCTCGGGTGGGTGCTCGGGGTCATCTGTCCCCCACGGCGCGCCGCCCGCCTCCTCGCCGTGGCCATCGCGATCCCGGCCCTGTACGAGGTCGCCTGGGTGAGCGTGCAGCGCTGGCGGGGGGTCCCGTCGCACTTCGCGACCGGCGGTCTCGACGAGGCCCTCTTCGCGTTGGCGGGTTTCGCGATCGCGATCATGGCCACGGCGGTCGTGACGTTCGCGATCCTCTCGTTCGGCGACCTCCCCGTGCCGCCGAGCATGCGGACCGCCATCCGCGTCGGCCTCCTGCTCCTCGTGGCCGGACAGGGGCTCGGTGGCGCCATCATCGCGAACGCGGAGGCCGTGGACCTGGCCGCCGCCCCCTCGGCGCTCGCCCTCGTGTCGCGACTGAAGATCCCGCACGCGATCGCGCTGCACGCGATCCAGGTCCTGCCGTTCCTCGCCTGGATGCTCGCCATCGCGCCGAGGACGGAGCGCGAGCGGCTGCGCGTGGTCCGCGCCGCGTCCACCGGGTACGCGGGCCTCCTCGTCGTGACCGCTCTGCAGGCG
>JBOHEE010000506.1:0-2342 GCA_050700895.1 Nitriliruptorales bacterium
CCGCCCGGGCCACCAAGACTGGCAAGAATGCCTCAAAGTAACACAGCTCGTCTTCCGTGGAGCCCTGGGCAGATTGCGCGTCGAGAGGGCGCTGAGGTCCGCCTCCCGCACGTCGAACAGGGACCAGGCACGATCCGGCACTGGCGCGGCCAAGAATGGCGACGTACCACACACTGAGACGAGAGCTGACCATGGGTCCCGACGGGCGGTTCTCTGTCGTGGACGCGGAGAAGGATGTCGATCCGACGTGGGCTTACTGGATTGGAGCTCGCGTCGGGGTCCATTTCTGGGTCAGCGCTCCAATTCTCGCCTCGCTCCGGCGTTTCAGCCGCGGGGCCTCTCAGAAGGATTCCAGCAGCGAGAACGGCCAGGCCGGCCGCTGCGAGCACGACCATATCGCGCCGTTCGTGGCTGCCAGGTCCCTCGTTGCGTCTCGAGGGCGCGGCTCGCCGCGCTCGATTCACGCCGCGATCAGCGAATCCTCGTCGCAAGTGCGACGCCGCCTGCTTCGCCGAAGCGTCCGCTGGCGGACTGGTAGCGCGCGCACTCCACCGTCAGCGGCGCGCCCTCACCTCCGCCATCGCCGAGGCTTTCGACGAGGAGGCTGAAGCGGCGATCGAGCGTGTTGGCGAAATCGTCGAGGACGCGGATGGTCAGGCGCGCATTTCCCGGCAGCGCATACGTCTTCTGCTCCGTCATCCCATCGTCATGGGCCACAGTCAGGCGAACCTGTCCCGCATTCGCGGAGCCGTTCGACACCAGCACGAACGTGCTCTCCGACCAGAGGCCGCCCTCCGCTGCCTCGCCAATCGCCCACACCGCGCCCGTCTCCATCGTGCTTTGTGAGACGTGACCCACCCTCGTACCACGGCACGCCCCACCACAGCGCGCGCTCTGCCACCAGCGGCTGATCCGATGTGACGGTGATGGAGAACAGCGCCGCCGACAGCGCAGGGTCCTCGCCCTCCACCAGCGGCTTCGAAGAGCTCACATACAGTCGCGCCGATTGCGCCCGTCGCACCAGAATGAATCATTCGGGCAATACTTCCTTCATTACCCGCAGAAAGTTCCCTCCCACGACTTTCGCTACGTCGACATCCGAATAGTTCTTCTTGAAGAGCTCATCTATAAACCTGCTGTTCTGTTCGTACTTCGTCAGGCTTTCGATCTCGCCGCCAGGAAGGGGTTCTTTGGAGACCCCCGGGATGTACCCTGTTTTGGGATGACCGACGTCATGGCCAAGCCAGGCAAATCCCACATGATCGATGCCCACCATATTCACCATATAGTCGATCCAGTTCACCAGGACGCTGTAGGGAGTGATCTTTCCGTTCAGATAGCGGACGCCTATCACCCCGCCGGTTGCGGCTATCGCCTTTATTTCTTCATCGGTATGATCACGGAGCGTATCGGTAAATCTCCTGGGATTGGTGTGAGTGGATACGATCGGCTTTTTCGATACTTCGGCAGCATGTAAAACGCAATTGGTCGACACGTGCGAAACGCCGACCATCATGCCGATCCTGTTCATCTCTTCCACGACTTCTACGCCGAACCGTGAAAGCTTGCCTCCTTCGCCTTCCAGCCATCCGTCGCCCAGCTGATTCCGTCCGTCGCGGGTAAGCTGCAATCCTCGCACCCCTGCCCGGAAAAACATCCTGAGTATGGCAAGACGATGGTTGGGATGCAGACCCGGTTCTGCATCGATCTCAATGGGATTGCCGCCTTCGAAATCGAGGAAGAATCTTACGTGGTTCGGATCGGACTTTTCAGGGACATCCCGTTTCGTCCGTATGACCGATGCCTTTCCATTGGTTTTCTCAATCTCCGTCAGCAGCATATCGGTACTCCGCAGCGACCCTGCCAGCAACTGGTCGCTTTGGATCCTGTGCCTCCGCGCTTCCCCGCCCGCAGGCATGATTACGACGTTCACCCCTCCTTTCAGCAGTCGCGGCAACAGATGGTCTCTCAACGGAGAGCTCTGGGACTCCTCCATGAGCGTGAAGCGGTCGTTGAACTCCCAGATGTCGTAATGTCCCTGAACGATGACGAAGTCCATAGGCCCTTTCCTGCTTTGCGGAGCTCGCAGGTTCAGGCCGCTCATGAATCCGGCCATGGAAGCCCCCGTCACGGCCGCCCCTGTTCTGCCGACAAATTCTCGTCGGTTGATCTTCATGATGTTCAGTATCTATCCGATCCCGATCCACGCTCCCGGACCACGGAGAGCGGCGCCTCGTCGAGCCAGGGATCGCTCGGGGCCGACGCCGCATTGTCTGCCCATACGCCACGCCGGATCAACAGCCGCTCGATGCCAGCACGCTCCTCAGGGAGCAGTAGCAGCT
>JBOHEE010000507.1:0-3667 GCA_050700895.1 Nitriliruptorales bacterium
GGTCGTCGGCCCTGGCCGCGACGGTGCCGGCGTGACGCCATCGCGGCGTGCGGTAGCCCCAGACCGCGTCCGCCGTGTTCGCGAACCGGTAGAGGGCGGCCGCCGGCAGCCCGCCGACGGCGAACCACAGCAGCGGGGCGACGACCGAGTCGGAGAGGTTCTCGCCGAGCGACTCGATCGTGGCCTCGCGCACCTGCGCCTCGGAGAGGCTGCGGACATCCCGGCTGACGATGCGCGAGACCGCGGCGCGACCGGCGTCGAGGCCGCCGGCGAGCGCCGTCTCCGCGGCCGCCACCTCGTCGAGCAGGAGCCGCTGGGCGAACAGCGGCCACAGTGCGACCCCGAGGACGACGGAGCGCCTCCAGGCTGGCGCCTCGTCCACTGCCCGCTCCAGCGCCGCACCGAGTGCGGCTGCTACCGCCGCGCCCAATGCCCATGCGGCCCCGCCGAGCGCTGCGGCGCGCAGAGGCGGCTCCGACGGCACCGCCCGCTGTGCCGTCTCCAGGTAGCGGCCGATGGCGCGAACCGGATGCCAGGCGAGCGGCGGCTCTTGCAGGGCGGCGTCGAGCACCCCGGCGACCACGATGGCCCCGGCGGTCACGCCCCGCCTCCGGGCGCGGCCAGCGGAGCGTGGTTGCGCAGCGGGAGCAGGACGACACCGGCTTCGGGGTCGGTGATGACGCGAACCTGCGCGCCGTAGTGGGCCGCGATCAGCTCCTCGGTGAGCACCTCGGTCGCGGTGCCCGCGGCGACCACCTCGCCGGCGACCAGCAGCACGAGGCGGTCGGAGTACTGCGCCGCGGTCGTGAGGTCGTGGAGGGCGCTGACGACGGTCAGTTCGCGCTCGCGGCGGAGCTCGTCGACGAGCTCCAGCACCTGCTGCGCGTGGCCGAGGTCGAGAGAGGTCGTCGGCTCGTCGAGCAGCAGGAGAGGGGCCTGCTGCGCCAGCGCCCGTGCGAGCACGGCGCGCTGGAACTCGCCCCCGGACAGCGAGCGCACCGGCCGGGACGCCAGAGCGCGAAGCTCGAGGGTGTCGAGCAGGTCCCTCGTGACCGCGAGGTCCGCCGCCGACTCGACCCCGAGGTAGGACACGTAGGGGGTGCGGCCCAGCAGCACGTAGTCGACGACGGTCATCCCCTCGGGCCGGGTCGGCTGCTGGGGCACCACCGCCACGGTCCGGGCGCGGTCGCGCTGCCGCAGCCGCGCGGGTGCGACTCCGTCGAGCTCGATGCGGCCGCCGTGGTCGACGGCGCCGGCGATCGCCCTCAGCAGCGTGGTCTTGCCGGCGCCGTTCGGCCCGATCAGGGTGACCCAGCTCCCGGACGGGACCGTCAGGCTCACATCGTCGAGCACGCGCGCGTCGAGCAGGTCGACGCTCACCCGATCCACCGTGAGCGCGCTCACGGGACCCTCCGTCTGGTGCGCAGCACGAAGATGAAGAAGGGAGCACCGACGAAGGCGGTGACGACCCCGATCGGCAGCTCCCCGGGGGAGACGAGCGTGCGGGCGACGACGTCCGCCGTCACGAGGAAGGCGGCGCCGAGGGCGGCGGACACAGGCAGGACGACCCGGTAGGACGTCCCGGCCACGAGGCGGACCGTGTGGGGCACGACGATGCCGACGAAGCCGATGAGACCGCTGACCGAGACGGCGGCCGCGGTGCCCAGCGTCGCCGCCACGACCACCAGGAGTCGGACGCGGGCGGCGTGGACACCGAGGCTGTCGGCCTCGGCCGGACCGACGCTCAGCACGTCGAGCAGGCGACGGTGCGCGAGGATCACCGCCGCGGCCACCACCACGTACGGCAGGATCGCGCGCACGTCGCTCCAACCGGCGGTGAGGAGTCGCCCCAGGATCCAGCCGTAGACCTCCCGCAGCGTGTCGGCGTGGCGCTGCTGGACGAAGGTCTGGATCGCGGTGAGGAACGCCGCGACCGCGACGCCGGCGAGGATCAGCGAGTCGGTGCTGCGGCCCCCGACGCTGCGGCCGAGGGCGTACGTCGCCGCGACCCCCATGACGGCCCCGGCGAACGCCGCCACCGGCAGGATCGCCCGGCCGCTGCCGGACACGATCGCGAGCGTCGCGCCGAGCCCCGCGCCCGCCGCCACCCCCAGGAGGTAGGGGTCTGCCAAGGGGTTGCGGAACACTCCCTGATAGCCGGCCCCGGCGATAGCCAGCATGCCACCCACCAGGGCACCCAGGACCACCCGTGGGACACGCAACTGCCACAGGATCGCGGCGGCACGCCCGTCGAGGCCGCCGAGGTCGATGCCGGGCAGCAGATCGAGGATGTCGGCGAGCACGGCGTGCCAGGGCAACCCGGCGGGACCGACCGTGACCCCGACCACGACCGCGGCGGCCAGCATGGCCAGGGACGCGAGCAGCCATCGCCGCGGGAGCCGGACGGGCCGCAGCGGGGCGGTCGGGCCCACCGCCTCGCTGGGTGCCACCGGCGCGGTCGGGCCGACCGCCTCGCTGGGTGCCACCGGCGCGGTCATGTCACCCCACCGGCTCGAACGCCGCGACCTCGGCCGCGAGCGTGCGCAGGAACTCGACCACCCGCGGACCCCAGCGGCTCGCGACGTCCTCGTCGAGCTCGACGATCCGGCCCTCCCTGACGGCGGTGAGCTGATCCCACCCGGGCCGTCTGGCGATCTCCTCCGCGGTGATGCCGCAGCACTCGGCGTCGGCGAGCAGGATCACGTCCGGGTCGGCGTCCACGATGAACTCCGGCGAGAGCTGCGGGTAGCCCCCGCCCTGGTCCGCGGCCTCGTCCCCGATGCTCTTCATCCCGAGCAGGCTGTACAGCTCGCCGATGAAGGTCGCGCTCGTGACCGAGAAGAAGTTCGGGTCGAGCTCGTGGTAGAAGGTCAGGGGTTCCGAACGCTCCGGGAGTTCCTCGACGATGGCCTCGATGTCGGCCTGCATCTCCGCGACGAGCGCGGCCGCCTCGGCGACGTGGCCGGTGGCGACGCCGAGCTGCTCGATCTGGGTGTAGGTGTCGTCGAGGGTTGCCGCTGCGGGGTGCAGCAGCGTCGGCACCCCTACCGCGGCGAGGCTGGACACGAGCTCGCCGGGATCGAACGACGCCACGACGAGGTCCGGGTCGTGGCTGCTGATCGCCTCGACGTTCGGCTCGAACCCCGACAGGTCGGTCGTGGGGACCCCTTCGGGGAAGTCGGAGTGCTCGTCGACAGCGACGACCTGCTCCCCCGCGTCGATCGCGAACAGCATCTCTGTCGCGGTCGCCGACAGCGACACGATCCGCTCGGGTCGTGCCGGGACCTCCACCGCGGTGTCGCCGCTGCCGACCGTCACGGGGAACGTCGGTGCCGCACCCGCGGTCGGGGAATGGCTTGGGGTCGAGGCCGGCGATGGGGTGGCGCCGGCGAGGTCAGCGTCGTCGCCGCTCCCGCCGCACGCGGTGATCAGGACGGCGAAGAGGGCGAGCAGGGCCCACCCGAGGGCGTGCTTCATGAGTTCCTCCTCCAGGACGGAGGAGGGAGAGACGTTGGCGGGATCCCTGCCGCACGAACGGCCCTTCCTCCGAGGACGTATCCGCGGCCACGAGGCAGGCGACCTGGCTCGTCTCGCCGCAGATGCGGCGGGACTCACAGTTGCGGGACAGCGCCGGTTCGGTCCGGACTTCGCTGACACTCGTGGCGCC
>JBOHEE010000508.1:0-18569 GCA_050700895.1 Nitriliruptorales bacterium
GTCTCCGGGCGCAGGCCGCCCGCGAGATCGCGCTCGCGCAGTCGAGCGACTGGCCGTACATGGTGAACCGGGGCAGCGCCGCCGACTACGGGGCGGAGCGCTTCCGGGGCCACGTCGCCGCCTTCGACCGCCTCGCCGAACTCCTCGAGGCCGGTGCGGACGGAGAGGCGGCGCAGCGGGCGCTCGACGGACTCGCCGCCCTCGACGACGCCCCGCCCGACGCCGAGCCGTTCCTCGCCGCCGGGCGCCGAGCACCCGCGCCACTCGGCCGGATGGGCGGCCCGAGGGCCTGACTGGCATCGCAGGCGTGCGGAGCCTCATCCTCTCCTGGGAGCACCCCCCCGCGTCGTCGGCGGGCTCGGACGCCACGTCGGGGCGCTCTCCCGCGGACTCACCGCGGCGGAGCTCCTCGACCTTCCCGGTGTGAGCATGCCGGAGGAGCCGCGGACGCCGGGGGCGAACTCTTCCTACAACCACCGGCCGAGCAGGTTGAGGAGGACGGTGAGCACGATCGACACGACGATCATCGAGACGAGCGGGATGTAGATGCGACTGCTGTCGGTCTCGATGCGGATGTCACCCGGCAGGCGACCGAACCACGAGAACGCACCGGTCATGATGAGGACGCCGACGACGATCGCTCCGACGCCGAGGAGCACGACGAGCAGCCCGATCGAGCGGTTCATGCTCCGGCGCCTACCGTTGCCGCTGCCCGCGTCGCATGCCGCGATGGTACGAGGCCGTCCGCGGACCGGTTGCTGACGATGTCCACGGGCCGACTGCTCCGTCGCGTGGTCTGGATCGGGTCGAACGCGGTCCTCGCCGTCGCGGCGCTCGTCGCGCTGTTCGGGTGGATCGCCCTCAACGTCCGCTGGGAGGTCCCCGACGCGCCGGCGCTGTCGGGTCCGTCGGTCATCACCGCTCGCGACGGCACCGTCCTCGCCCGCTTCAACGCCGCGGTCGAGCGGCGCGTCGTCACCCGCGACCGCGTGAGCGACGCCGCGATCGACGCCGTCGTCGCCCACGAGGACGCCGAGTTCTTCACCCACCAGGGGGTGGACCTCGGGGCGCTGCTCCGCGCGGTCGTGACGAACGTCCGTACCGGCGACATCCGCCAGGGCGGATCGACGATCACCCAGCAGTACGTGAAGAACGCCTTCGTCAGCCGCGAACGAACCATCCTCCGCAAGGTGCGGGAAGCGGTCATCTCGATCCAGCTCGAGCGCGACCTGTCGAAGGACGCGATCCTCGAGCGCTACCTGAACGCGGTCTACTTCGGCGAGGGCGCCCACGGGATCGAGGCCGCGGCGCTCACGTACTTCGGCGTCCGCGCAGCCGAGCTGACCCCGGCGCAGGGGGCCACGCTCGCACAGCTGCTGCCCGCCCCGTCGCGACGCAACCCCCGCGTCGACCCCGAGGGTGCCCTCGCGCGCCGCGACGCACTGCTCGACCGGATGGTCCACCTCGGGCTCCTGGGCCCTGCGGAGGCGGAGGCCGAGAAGGCGACCGAGCTGGAGATCGTCCCCCGCAGACGCGTGCGGATGGGCGAGCCCTACTTCACGAGCTACGTCCGCCAGCAGGTCGAGGCCGCCTTCGGGGAGGAGGCGATCCTCACCGGCGCCCTGCGCATCCGGACGACCCTGGACCTGGACGCGCAGCGGAAGCTCCTCGAGGCGGTCGGGGGGCGGCTGCCCGAGGTCGAGACAGGGGTCGAGGCCGGCGGCGCCGTGGTCGAACCGACCACGGGGGAGATCCTCGCGATCTACGGGGGGCGCGACTTCTACGGCGACACGTCGCGCTACTCGGCCAAGGACTACTCACAGGTCAACCTCGCGACACAGGGGATCCGCCAGCCGGGCTCGACCTTCAAGCCGTTCGTGCTGCTCGCCGCGATGGAGCAGGGCATCGAGCCGACCGAGGTCTACCCCGCCCCTGCCCGGATCAGCTTCCCGGGTTGGAACGTGCGCAACGCGGACCGGTCCTCCTACGGGTCGCTGACGCTCCACGAGGCGTTGGTGCACTCGGTGAACACCGTCTACGCCCAGCTCGGGGTCGACGTCGGACCGGAGGCGGTGCTCGACGTCGCGTCTCGGCTGGGGGTCCGGGCGCAGATCGCGCCGGTGACCTCCGTCGCCCTCGGCGGCACCGATCCCGGCCCGACCGTCCTGGACATGGCGAGCGCCTTCGCGACCCTCGCGAACGACGGGCTGGCGTGCCCCGCGCGCTCGATCCTCGAGATCACGGGCCCCGACGGCGAAGCGATCGCTCCGCCGCCCGAGCGCTCACCGCCCCCCCAGGTGCTGGAGGCACGACCGGAGGAGCTCAAGGACCAGGACCGCGCGGGCTGCTACCAGGCCGTCGACCGCGACATGGCGCGGACGGTCACCCAGGCGCTCGAGGACGTGGTCGCCCGGGGCACCGGCCGCCGCGCCGGCCTGGGACGGCCGCAGGCGGGCAAGACCGGCACGACCCAGGAGAACCGCGACGCCTGGTTCGTCGGCTACACGCCGCAGCTCTCCCTCGCGCTGTGGCTCGGGGACCCCGACGAGAACCGCGAGCTCGCGGGGATCGCCGGGTTCGACCGCGTCTTCGGCGGCAGCATCCCCGCGCTGATGTGGCGCGACGCGGCGGAGGCCCTGCTCGAGGATCTCCCCCCGGTGGCCTTCCCGGAGCCGGGCGAGCTCGGCCAGGACGAGCGCCGGGTGGGACCGGCGATGTCGCGGGACCGGCCCCCGTCTCCCACGCCGACGCCGACCCCGAGCTCGACGGAGACGCCCACGGAGTCCGAACCCGAGCCGAGCCCCAGCCCCACCGACGACGACGACGGCCCGTGCCTCCCCATCGTCGAGGACTGTCCATAGTGCTGTCTGTTCGCTGAGCGAGTCGGTGCCGATCCGGGCCTGCTCGCCCGTCCCGATGCCGGCGACCGCGCTCCCTCGCCGCGCTTCGAGGTGACGTCGGTCCGCTCAGAGGCGGCTCGGTCGCTCCTTCCGGCGCCTCCGGCTCGGCGCCTCCAGAGGGTCGCCGGATCGGGAGCGGCTCGCTCAGCAGGTTCACCGTGAACGGGACCTGGCGAGCGTCCCTAGCAGCGGACGAGGCGGACGCAGAGGAAGCGGACGGGGACCGAGGGATTCACCGCGCCGTCCCCGCCGTCGGGGCTGTACTCGCTCGAGAGGACTCCGACGACCCGGCCCTGGGGATCGACGAGCGGACCGCCCCGCATCGCGTCGAGCAGGGCGATGTCGGTGACGACCGAGCTCGCGTCGATGGCCGCGACCGCCCCGCGGAACTGGACGAGCGAGCCTCCGGACGAGATCCCGACGGCGAAGAGCCGGTCCCCCACCCGGCTCTCCTCCTCCGCGGGCCGCCACTCGGCGACGTTCACGTCGGTGACCCCGTCGACGTGCAGGAGCGCGAGGTCGAGAGCCGGGTCCCAGGAGTGCACCTGGGCGACGAGGCTCTGCCCCGCGAGGATCACCTCCGCCTCGCGGATGGCCGCGTCCGGCCGCTGGGGGTCCGCGACGACCGCGAACGAGGTGGCGAAGAAGGTCCCGTCGCCGCTGACGACGGCGAAGCCGGAGCCGACCCGGACCTCGGTGCGGGCGGGCGGGGGCGGGGGCGGGGTGGCGGTCTCCCCGCCGGTCGGGCTCGGTGCGGGCGCGGGTGCTGAGCCCTCCACGGGGACGGTCGCGCGGACCGCGACGAGCCCGACCGCCAGCGGGTCGGCGATCGGCGGCACCGCCCCGAGCTCGTCCCTTACAGCGGCGACTTCGCTCCCGACCGCCGCGATGGCCTCGGAGGCGACTGCGCTCACCCGCTCGACCGCCCCCCGGATCTCCTGGCGGGCGCCGGCGGTCTCACGCTCGAGGCTGCGCACCTGCTGGGCGTAGAAGACCACCGCGAGCGACCCGGCGAGGACCGCACCGGCGAGACCGACCGCGAGGAAGACCGGCAGCGTCCACCAGCCGAGTCGCCGCGGACCGCCGAGAAGGCCGTCCCGGAGCCGACCCCACGCGCCCGGCTCGTCCACCATCAGCCCTCTAGCGGATCGCCGGGGATCGGCTGTCCGGCGCGCAGACTGGCGAGCGCCTCCTCCGGGTCGACGCCCTTCGGGAGCCGCGACCGGACGGTCCGGGCGGGGATCCCGACCGCGATCGAGAAGGGCTCGATGTCGCGGTTCACCACGCAATGGCTGCCGATCACCGATCCGTCGCCGATGTCGACGCCGCGGAGGATCGAGGCCTTCTCGCCCACCCACACGTCACGGCCGATCCGGACCGGGGACTTCACGATGCCCTGGTCCTTGATCGGCAGGTCGAGGCGGTCGAAGCGGTGGTCGAAGTCGACCACGTAGATCCAGTCGGCGAGGATCGACGCCCCGCCCACCTCGATGTCGAGATAGGCGTTGATGACGTTGTCGCGGCCCATCACGACCTTCTCGCCGAGGGTGAGCTGCCCCTCGTGGGCGCGCAGCTTGTTCGCGTTGCCGATCCAGCACCAGGGCCCGATCACGAGACGGCCGTGGCCGGGGCGGGCGTAGAGCTCGACGTCGCGGCCGGTGAACACCACCCCCTGGAGCTCGAGGTGACGGTGCACGAGGCGGTGCCAGAGGTAGCGGCGGAAGGCGGCGCGGTAGGCCCTGCTGTACATGCGACGCTCCACCGCGAACCGGACCGCGCGCCGCCAGCCCCAGCGCGGGTAGCGGAGACGCGGCGGCGGACGGAGCACGGCGTCGGTCGGCAGCACCCCGTCGGTGAGGGCGTCCACGGCGATCAGGGACGCGCGCGCCTGGCCCTCCCTCGCCACGGCGGCCGCCACGGCTCGGTCGACGTGGTGGCCGAGCGCCTCCTCGACGACCGCGTCGTCCAGCTCGCCGGGCGCCGGCTCGTTCGTCACCCGGTGCTCTTCCTGGCGGTGAGCAGCACGTTGTAGAAGAGCCCGTCGGGCACGAAGCGCTTCATCACCGCCTCGTCGAGGCGCTGGAGGCGCAGGTAGTTGCGGTAGGCCCAGAACGCCCAGCGCGCGCCGAGCTTGCCCGGCGCGGTCGAGCCTTCGATCGTGCGCACCGCCCAGCCCAGCCAGCTCGCGGTCAGGTCCTCGGTCCGCACGATGACGTCGTGGAAGCCGGCCTCGAGGGCCATGCGCTCGACGTCGCGCGGGTCGAAGGTGTGGAGGTCGACCTCGTGCTCGAGCGCCGCGACCGCGCCCTCGTCGCCGTGAACCTCGCCGTGCTCCTCGCCCTCACGGCCGGTGCGACGCCAGGAGCGCAGCGGCGGCGGCGCCGTCGCCGCGCGCCACCCGAGGTACGTCGCGCGCTTGATGCGGCGGAGGATCGCGTCGCCCCACCGGGACGGCTCCCCTGCGACGACGAGGATGCCGCCGGGCGCGAGGACCCGGTGCATCTCGCTGATCGCCTTCTGCGGGTCGGGGAGATGGTGCAGGAAGGCGTGCCCGATGACGAGGTCGAAGCGATCGTCGGGGAAGGCCAGCGACTCCGCGTCGCCCTGGGCCACCTCGATCTCGAGCCCGTGCTCGGCGGCGTTGCGCTTGCAGACCTGGAGCATCCCCTCGGAGATGTCGGTTGCGTGGACGTCCTCGCCGGACACGTGCCCGGCGAGGAAGAGGTTCACGACGAAGAAACCCGTCCCGGCACCGACCTCGAGGACGTGGTCGAAGCTCCCGCCCTTCGGGAGGGCCTTCAGGAAGCGCTCGCGCGCGTACTCGATGCACCGCTCGTCGTAGGAGATGGAGAACTTCGCGTCGTAGTTCGTCGCCTCCCAGTCGTGGTAGGCGGACTGCTTCTCCTTGATGTCCATGCGCGAGGTGTCCATGCCGTCCCCTCGGGTCTAGTTCCCGGTGAACTCCGCCTTGCCGGGACCGTGCTCGACGAAGCTCGCGATGCCGATCCGCGCGTCGTCGGTGGCGAAGCACTCCGCGAAGAGCGAAGACTCGAGACGCAGCCCCTGATCGAGCGCCACCTCGGTGCCGTCGCTGATGGCCTGCTTCGCGAGCCTGAGGGCGTAGGGCCCGGCGGCAAAGTCGGCCGCGGCCCGCATTGCCTCCTCGTAGAGGTCGTCGGCGGGGAACACGCGATCCGCCAGCCCCCACTGGAGCGCCTCGTCGGCGGGGAGCTGTCGTCCCGAGTAGACGAGGTCCTTCGCCCGCGACAGACCGACGAGCCGCGGGAGGCGCTGCGTCCCACCGGCGCCGGGGATCAGCCCGAGCAGGATCTCGGGCTGGCCGAACTTCGCGCTGTCGGCGGCGAACCGGAAGTCGCACGCCATCGCGAGCTCACAGCCGCCGCCGAGCGCATAGCCGTGGACCGCGGCGATCGTGACCTTCGGGAGCCGCTCCACGGCGCCGAGGCTGCCGGTGAGGAGCCGGCCGAACTCGCGCACGTCCTGGTAGGAGAAGTCCGGAAACTCCTTGATGTCGGCGCCGGCCGCGAAGACCTTCGGGCCGCCCCAGACGACGACCGCGCCGACATCGTCGCGGTCCGCGGCCTCCCGCGCGCAGGCGCCGATCTCCTGCCAGACCTGGCCGCTGAGCGCGTTCATCGGAGGGCGGTCGAGCCGGATCGTTCCCACCCTGCGGTCGGCGTCGACCTCGAGATTGACGAACTCCCCCACGCATCCTCCTCCGCACGAGGCGAGCCGAGTCTAGGGGGGTCTCGGGGGGCTCAAGAAGTCGAGCGCGGCCACACAGGTCTCCCGAAGCTGCGCGAGACGTAGCCCCCCAGCCGATCCAGGGTCTCGGGGGGCTCAAGAAGTCGTGGTCAGGCGAGCACGAGCACGACGACGGCGATGGCGACGACCGCGGAGACGAACCCGAAGAGGATCGGCCCGGTCCGGCTGACGTGCATCATCCCCTCGTCGAGCGCCCGCATGATCTTGTAGTAGCGCATCGTGGCGTAGAGGAGCATGAAGATGCCGAGCAGGACGAACAGCACACCGGCGATGGTCGGCCGCACGTCGTTTGGCCGCTGGAGCAGGGTGGCGACACCGAGGCCGAGTGCGGCGGTGCCGAAGCCCGTTCGGAGCCAGGCGAGGTAGGTGCGCTCGTTCGCGAGGTGGTCCCGGGCGACGCTGCCGACGTTCTCGCGGCTGCGGAGGTCGGCCTCCTCCACGTACTGCGGACCGTCGGGGCTCATGGTCCCATCCTACGCCCGGCGTCCCCTAGTCGTGGTCGCCGAGGAAGTCCTCGAGCAGCGCGGCGCATTTCTTGGGGTGGTCGAGCCAGGGGTTGTGCCCACCGCCGACGATCTCGAGGCGTGCGTCGGGCAGGTTGGAGGCGAGCCGCCGGGCGATCTTGGTCCCCCCGAACGCGTCGTGCTCGCCCCACACGACCAGGGTGGGCACGTCGATCTTGGCCAGTTCCTCCTTGGACAGCACGTAGCGGTCCTTGGGGCGGGTCACGTGGTAGACGGCCTCCATGTAGCTCGTCATGGACGGGGCGAACGTCGGCCGGTCCATCGCGTGATGGGCGACCTCGACGATCTCGTCGGGCGACCGGTCGATCGCATGCCGCCCCAGCGTCAGCTTGTACATGGTGCGGTTCACCGACAGGGGCGGCACCGGCAGGTTCATGATGAACCGGTTCACCCCGAGCACCCCCAACGTCGCCAACGGCAGGTTCACCTTCGCACCCTTCACCGCCGGATCCGGGGCCCCCAGCAGCGCCAGTTGGCTGATCCGCTCCGGCTGGTCGAACGCGGTCCACAACCCGAACGCTCCCCCCAGCGAGTTGCCCACGACCGGCGCACGCTCGAGCCCGAGCTCGTCCAGCGTGCGGCGCACCACCGTCACCGCGAACTCGCGCAGGTTCGTGTGGTGGTAGTCGATCTCCTGGCTCAACCCGAACCCGGGCAGATCCACGCCGAAACAGCGGAACCCCTCCAACTGCGCCCACAACGGCGCCCATTGCGACGAGATCTCCCCCGCCCCGTGCAGGAACACGATCGGAGAACCCTGCCCGGTCTCCAACACCCGCAGCTGCAGCCACGGCCCACGGATCTGGATCGTCGACGACCCCACCTCGAGCCCGTACCGGCCGAAGAGCCGCTGCTCGGTCTGCTCGACCCGCTGCTTCGCCGTCGCCACCTGCTGCCTCCTCTCGCCGCAAACCTACACCTGCCGCTTCGTCGGTCGAACCACCCGTACAGTGACGCCCCGTGTTCGCCGTCGCGGCCTCCCTCCTCCCGCTCGCGGTCCTGGGCTATCTCGTGCTCGGTACCCGCGTCCGGCTGCCGGCTGCCGCCCCCCTCTCGACCGTGGTGGCGCTCCTCCTTGCGGCGTGGCCCTTGGGCCTCGAGCGGGCGGGCTTTCCCTCCGCTCTCGGCAAGGGCGTCTGGACCGGCCTCTGGATCCTTCTCATCGTCGTGCCGGCGCTGGCCCTCTACGAGGTCCTCGAGCGGTCGGGCGCCCTCGCGCGCCTGAGCGACGGGCTCACCCGGCTCGCTCCGGAGGGCCGTGACGTCCTGCTCGTCGGCTGGGTCCTGCCCTCGTTCCTCCAGGGAGCGGCGGGATTCGGGACGCCGATCGCGATCACGGCGCCGATGCTCGTCCGGCGTGGCTACAGCCCGGTGATGGCGGTCGCGACGTGTCTCGTCGGCTACCACTGGGCGGTCACGTTCGGGTCGATGGGGTCGTCGTTCTTCATCGCGGCGGGTACCGCAGGGCTGGGCGACGCGGCCACGAGCTCCTTCGCCGTGCGCGTCGGGATCGTCCTCGTGGCGAACGCGATCCTGGCCGGCCTTCTCGTCCTCCGCCGCAGCCCGCGCGGGCTCCGCGACGCCGGCCTCGTCGTCATCGTGGGGGTGGCCATGGGTGCCGCGCTCCTCGCGACCGTGCCGCTGCAGCCGGCGCTCGGCTCCACGGTCGCAGGCCTCGTCGGGCTCGGTGTCGGGATGTTCCTCTTCGGGCGCGGCGCCGAGCGTCGGCGCGACGTCGCCACCATCGTCCGGGCGGCCAGCCCCTATCTCGCCCTCGTCGCCCTGATCTCCCTCGCCTTCGGCGTGCCCGCACTGCGGTCCCTCGTCGGGCAGGTGCCGACGCTGGCACCGTCGTTCCCGGTGACGACGGCCGGCTTCGGCCACGTGAACCACGCCGTCACGGCGCACAACCCGCTGCGGCCGCTCCTCCATCCGGGCCCGTACCTCGTCGTCGGTGCGGCGCTGGGCGCGGTGCTGTTCCGGCGCTTCGGCTGGTGGCGACCGGGCCTCGGTCGCGAGACCCTCGCCGGCTGGTGGCGGCGCAGCCGGGGGGTGATCGTCGCGATCCCCGCACTGACGGCACTCGCTGCCGTCATGGTCGAGGCCGGCATGGTCACCGCACTCGCCGAGGCGCTCGTCCGCGCGCTCGGGCTCGTCTACCTCGCGATCGCCGCGGTCGTCGGCACCTTCGGCACCGTGATCACCGGCAGCACGTCGGCGTCGAACGCGCTCTTCGCGCCGCTCCAGGCCCAGGCCGCCAACGGTCTCGATCTGCCCGTGCCGCTGCTCCTCGCCGCCCAGGCCGCCGGCGGCAACGTCGGCAACATCCTCTCCCCGGTGAACATCCTCGTCGGCGCGGTCGCCGCGGGCTGCGCGGGGCGTGAGGGTGACGTCATCCGCGAGGCCGGCCCCGACGCCCTCCTCCTGATCGTCTCCGTCATCGCCGTCGTCACCGCCCAGTGGTTGCTCCTGTAAGGGGCGCCACGTCGGCGGCTCGAGGGGTATGATGGCAGAGTTCATACAGCAGGAGGCCGACGTGGTTCGACGCACGGTGAACCTGCCTGATGCCGTGGATGAACAGGTCCGCGAAGCCGCGGGGGATGGCGAGTCGTACTCGGCCGCAGTGTCGAGGCTGGTCGAGGCCGGCGTGCGAGCGACCCGCGGGGGCCGTCGTCCGGCGTGGGTCGGCTCGGGTGAGGGACCCGAGGACCTGGGGAGACGGGCGGAGGAGTACCTGCGGGAGCCGGTGCGGCCAGAGTGACGGTCGTCGCGGACACCGGTCCCCTTGTCGCGGCTGCGAACCAGCGAGACGAGGCGCACGAGCTCGCGGCGGCGTTCGTCGTCGCCTTGGGCCGAGAGCTCCTGATCCCCTCTCCGGTGCTCGCCGAGACCGATCACCTACTGCGTGCCAGGGTCGGACGTCACTCTGCCCGGCTCTTCCTCGATGCGGTGGCCGCCGGCGCCCACCGTGTCGCCTGCCTCACACCGGCGTTGCTGCGCCGGGCCGCCGAGTTCGACCGACGCTACGAGGCGCTCGATCTCGGCTTCGTGGACGGTTGCGTCATGGCGGTCGCGGAACGCGAGCGCGTGCCGCTGTTGACCTTCGACTTCGAGGACTTCCGCGCTGCTCCGTCCCGCATGGGACCCTGGGAGCTCGTCGTCGACGAGGCGCGCTATCTCGACTCCACGCGTTCGTGACGAGTCCCGTCGGAGCTAGCGCTAGCTAGTGGAGGCGGTCGAGATCCTCGGGGCGGTCGACGTCGACCGGGGCGCGAGCGTCGATCATCGCCTCATGGACGAGTTCGGGCTGCGTTCGGATGATCTCGCGCACGCCGGCGTCACCCCGGAGTGCGAGCGCGCGGTCCCAGACCGAGCGGTCGAGCGCGACCGGGTGGCCCGGACGATCGCCGTAGCGGGCCCGCACGATCGGCAGTCGGCTCTCCCGCCACCCCGCGATCACGGCCCGGACGGCATCGGGGGCGAGGCCTGGCTCGTCCGCGAGCAGGACGACCGCGCAAGCGACCTCAGGGCCGAGGGCCCGTAGCCCGGCGCGGAGTGAGGAGGCGATGCCCTCCTCGTGGTCGGGGTTGCCCACGACCCGGACATGCTGTTCCGGTGGTACGGCGGCCGCCACGTCCCCGCCCTCATGGCCGACGACCACGACGACCTCGCCGAGACCGGCGTCGAGGGCCGCCCGGACGACGTGGGCGACGAGCGGTGACCCGCGGAGTTCGGCGAGCTGCTTCGTCGACCCGAAGCGGGTCGCCTCGCCGCCCGCGAGCACGACGGCGGCGACGCGGTCGGCGGCCGCGGTCATCCGTCGTCGAGGTCGCCGAGCACCTCGGCGGTGTGCTCGCCGAGGCGGGGCGGGGCGGTGGGCTCGTCCCGGAGGGACCGGCTGTAGCGGATCGGCGCGCCGGGAACGGCGATCTCTCCGAGGGCCGGGTGGGTAAGGCGGTCGACCATCCCGAGGTGCTCGACCTGGTCCCAGCCGTAGACCTCGTCCATGCGCCGCACGCGCCCCGCCGGGACACCGGCCTCGTCGAGACGCGCCATCCACGTGTCGACGGTGTCGCCCGCGAGCGCCGTCTCGATCTCGTCGGCGAGCTCGTCCCAGCGCTCCACCCGGTCGCGGTTCGTGGCGAACCGGGGGTCGTCGACGGCGACGCCGACGAGCGGCGCGAAGCGCTGCCAGAGACCCTCCGACCCGACGCAGACGTTCACCAGCCCGTCGTCGCAGGCGAAGGCGCCGTAGGGGGCGATCGTCGGGTGGCGGTTGCCGCTCGGCTCGGGGATCTCCCCGGCGAGGAGCCAGCGCGTGCCCTGGTAGGCGTGGGTCGCGATCGCGGCCGCGAGCAGCGAGGTCGTGATCCGCTGCCCCTTGCCGCTCCGCTCGCGTTCCCGCAGCGCGGCGGCGACGCCGAACGCACCGAACATCCCGGCGAGGATGTCGGTGATCGGCACGCCGTTCTTCGTGGGCGTGCCGCCGAGCGGTCCGGTGATGCCCATCAGCCCGCCCTCGCCCTGGACGATCTGGTCGAAACCGGAGCGGTGGCCGTCCGGACCGCCCTCGCCGAACCCGGTGATCGACAGGACGACGAGCCGCTCGTTCAGGCGCTCGAGGTCGCCCGGGCCGAAGCCGAGCCGCTCCATGACCCCGGGGCGGAAGTTCTCCACGAGCACGTCGGCGCCGGCGATCAGCTCCCGCAGCCGCTCGACGTCCGTGTCGTCCTTGAGGTCGAGGACGATCGAGCGCTTGTTGCGGTTGATCGAGAGGTAGTAGGCGGACTCACGGTCCTCGTCCTCGCCGACGAACGGCGGCCCCCAGCCGCGCGAGTCGTCGCCGGCCCCTGGGCGTTCGATCTTGATCACGTCCGCCCCGGCGTCGGCGAGCATGAGCGTCGCGTAGGGCCCGGACAGTGCCCGGGTGAGGTCGATGACGCGGATGCCCGCGAGCGGCCCGGTCACAGGAGATCCACCTCGGCGTGGGGCTGCCCGGCGAGCTTCGCGTAGCCGGGGCCGCGGTCGAAGAAGGGCGGGTCGCCGCGGACCGCTCGGAGCTCGTCGCGGCGCGCGGCGGTCTCGGCCTCGTCGGCCCGCAGAGCGTCGCCCTCGCCCGCGAGCACGACCCCGTAGTCGCGCTCGGCGGCCTCGCGGGAGACCTTGCCCTGGACGACGTCCAGCCGGACCCGCTCGGGGTCGCGGTCGAGCGGGTCGCCCCACCCGCCCCCGCCCGTGGTGCGGATGCGGACGACCTCCCCCGCCGCCACCGGTTCGTCGTCGACGAGCCCTTCCATCTCGCGCTCGTTCGGGCCGCCCGGGTCGATCGTCACCCGGAACGGCGCCCCCGCGCGGCCCCCCTTGACCCCCCAGCACGAGAGGATCGAGCGGTCCGCGATCGACATGTAGTAGCCCTCGCGGAGCATGCGGATGTGCTTGTCGTAGCCGAGCCCGCCGCGGAACTCCCCCGCCCCGCCCGAGTCGACGGCGAGGCCGAGCTGCTCGACCCGCAGCGGGAAGCGGGACTCGGTGAACTCCGCCGGGAGGTTGCGGGAGTCGGGCACGACGTGGATGGTGTCCTCCCCGTCCGCGTACCAGCGCCCGCCCGACCCGCCGCCGAGGACCTCGCGCATGAGGTAGGGGCGGTCCTCGTCGTCGGTGCCGTAGACCCCGGTGTAGCGGATCGTCTCCTGGTCGGCGGGCATGCGCCCGTCGACCGCCTTCGCGAGCACCCCCGCGAGGACCCCGAGGAGGCGGAGGATCACGAACGTGCGCGCGTTCGTCGGGGCGGGGAAGACCGGCGTGAGCAGCGTCCCCTTCGGCGGGAAGCGCATCTCGATGAGGGGGACGACCCCCTCGTTCACGTCGAGCTCGGCCATGCGCTCGGGGCTGTCGGCGAGGTTGCGGAGGATCGGCGCGAGCCACTTCTTCAGGAAGTTGCCGTCGGCGTAGTCGCCGGCGTGGTTGATCGGCCCCTTCGCCTGAGGGCCGGTGCCGGTGAAGTCGATCGTGAGCTTCTCCGGGGTCTTCGTGAGCGTGATGCGCTCGGCGTGGAGCCGCGGCGGATCGACGCCGTCATGCTCGGCGTAGTCCTCCCAGACGTAGGTGCCGTCGGGGATCTTCGCCAGGATCTCGCGGCGGAAGACCTCGGTCGTGTTCGCGAGGATCGCGTCGAAACAGGCCTCGACGGTCTCACGGCCGTAGCGGTCGAAGAGGTCGGCGAGTCGTCGGGCGCCCATCAGGCACGCGGCGCACTCGGCGTCGAGGTCGCCGGCCAGGCTGTCGGGCATGCGCGAGTTGCGGGTCATGATCGTGAGCGCGGCGCGGTTCGGGACGCCCTGGTCCCACAGCTTGATCGGCGGGACCATGAGCCCCTCCTGGTAGACCTCGGTCGCGTGGCTCGGCATCGAGCCGGGAACCGCCCCGCCGATGTCGTCGTGGTGGCCGAAGGCCTGGACGAACGCGACCACCTCGTCGTCCGGGTCACGGTGCGAAGCACCGGGCCGAGCGGGCTTCGGAGCGAAGACCGGGACGGTGACGCAGAGGTCGGGGAGGTGGCCGATCCCGCCCTCGGAGCCGTAGACGTCGTTGTGGAAGTAGACGTCGCCGGGGCGCATCGTCTCCATGGGGAAGTCGCGCACCACCGGGTGGACGAGGGCGGAGTAGGAGCGTCCCGTGAGCTTGCGCAGCTTCCTGTCGTGGATGCCGGCGCGGAAGTCGTGCGCGTCGCGGATCATCGGCGAGCGGGCGGTGCGCCCGATCGCGTCCTCGACCTCCTTCTCGATCGAGGCGAGGGTGCCCTCGACGATCTCGAGCAGGACCGGATCTGTAGTCGTCCCGCCCGCCTGCGCTCGCGTCCCGTGGGGACGCTCGCTCCGGTCTCCCGCCCGGTTCGCGGTCACGCCGGCACCCCCGTGAGGACGAGGTTGCCGAAGGGGTCGACCTCGGCGCGGAAGCCGGGGTGGAGCGGCACGGTCGCGCCGAACTCCTCGATCACCGCGGGGCCTCCGAGCACGTCGCCGGGCTGCAGGAGCTCCCGAGCGTAGATCGGGGCTTCCACCCATCCGTCGTAGCGGACCTGCCTGCTTCCGGTGCGCGCCCGCTCGGCGTCGCCGTCGCCGTTCCCGCGGCGGACCAGCTCCGGGCGGCGGATCGGCCCGACGCCGGTGACCCGCAGGTTCACCCACTCGACGCCGTGGCCGGGGTCGTCTCGGTAGCAGTAGCCGTAGAGCCGCTCGTGCTGGTCGTGGAAGGCCCCGACGACCCGGTCCGCGAAGTCGGGGTGGACCTCGCCCGGTGGCGCCGGGACGCGGACCTCGAAGGCCTGGCCGAAGTAGCGCAGATCGGCCGAGCGGACGAGGAGGTGGTCGCTCTCGTCGAAGCCCTCGCGCCGCAGAGCGTCCGCGGCTTCGGCCTCGAGGTCGGTGAGGATCGCGGCGACGCGGTCGAGGTCGAGTTCGGCGTGCTTCATGACGTGGGTGCGCACGAAGTCGTTGCGGACGTCGACGCTGAGGAGGCCGAACGCGCTGAGGTTGCCGGGGTTCGGCGGGACGACGGCCGCGCGGACGCCGAGGACGTCGATGAGCCGGCACGCCGACAGCGAGCCGGAGCCGCCGAAGGTCGCCATCGAGAACTCGCGCACGTCGAGGCCGCGCTTCACGGTGATCTGGCGGATCGCGTTGGCCTGGTTCCAGGCGCTGATCTCGACGATGCCGGCCGCGCAGGCCTCGGGGTCCATGCCGAGGCGGTCGGCGAGGGCGGCGATGCCCTCCCGTGCGGCGGCGACGTCGAGGGGGATCTCACCGCCGAGGAGGTGGGGCGGGAGGCGGCCGAGGCTCAGGTGCGCGTCGGTGAGCGTCGGCTCGGTGCCGCCCTGGCCGTAGCAGATCGGTCCCGGGTCCGCCCCGGCGGAGCGTGGGCCCACCTTCAGCGTCCCCTCCGGGGAGACCCGGGCGATCGTGCCGCCGCCGGCGCCGACGGTGACGACGTCGATCATCGGGATCTTCGAGGGGTAGCGGCCGACGCTGCCCTCGGTGGTGAGGCTCGGCTCGCCGCCGAGGACGACGCTCACGTCGGTCGAGGTGCCGCCGCCGTCGAGGGTCAGGACGCGGTCGTGGCCGGCGGCCTGGGCGACCATCGCCGCTCCGAGGGACCCCGCAGCGGGGCCCGACAGGACGGTCGTGATCGGCTGGTGGACGACCTCCTCGGCCGAGATGACGCCGCCGTTGCTCTTCATGACGTAGAACGGGACCCGTCGGGGCACGCCGTCCCCCGCCGTGTACGCGTCGAGCCGCTGGGTGATGCTGGCGATGTAGCGCGTCACCCTCGGCTTGATCGCGGCGTCCACGAGCGTCGTCATCGAGCGCTCGTACTCGCGGTACTCGCGCAGCACGTCCGAGCTCAGCGAGACGACGCAGCCGGGGTGCTCGCGGGCGAGCACCTCCCGCATGCGGTGCTCGTGAGCGGGGTTCGCGTAGGCGTGGAGGAAGCAGACCCCGAGCGTGGCGATGCCGCGGTCGCGGAACCAGCGCGCGACGTCGACGGCCGCCGCCTCGTCGAAGGGGCGCACCTCCGCCCCGGTGTGATCGAGGCGCCCCGGCACCTCCCGGACTTGGTGGAGGAGGACGATGCGGTCGGGCTTCACCCAGAAGTAGGAGTTCCCGTACCCGTCGGGGACGCTCTGACGGGCGATCTCGAGCACGGATCGAAAGCCCTCGGTGGTGACGAACCCGAGCGGGCCGAGATCACCCTCGAGGAGGGCATTCGTCGCCACTGTGGTGCCGTGGGAGACCGCGGAGACGTCGCCGCCCGTCCGGCCGAGGGACTCGAGGACCTTCGCGACCCCGGCCATGAAGCCTTCGGAGGGGTCCGCCGGGGTCGACGGGGTCTTCGTCGTCGTGATCGCCCCGGTCTCCTCGTCGAGCGCGACGACGTCGGTGAACGTCCCGCCGGTGTCGATGCCGATGCGGATCGCCATCAGCCGGCCACCCCGACCGCGGCGAGGCGGGGAGCGAGCCAGGCGGCCGCCCCGATCGCGAGGGCGTCACGTCCGTGGGGCGCGACGACCTGGACGCCGAGCGGCAGGCCGGCGGGACCGCGGAGGCCGGGGACCGCCACGGTGGGGGCGCCGAGCAGGGTCCACATGCGACAGAACAGCGGGTCGCCGGTGCGGTCGAGCCCGACCGGGGCCTCCCCGAGGACGCTCGGCGCGAGCAGCACGTCGCGGTCGCCGACGCTCTCCCGCAGCTCGGCGCGGCAACGGTCGGCGAGCGCCCGCGCCTCCCGGACCGTCTCGGGGTCGTGGCCGGCGCCACGGTCGAGCATCTCGAGGAGGTTGGCGCTGAGACGGTCGGCGTGGTCCCGGCGCTCGGGGGCGAGAGCGGCCGCTGCCTCGGCCTCCATGATCACGGTCTGGGCCTCCACGAGGCCCGACCAGTGGGCCGGGAGGTCGACGTCGTCAACGTCCGCCTCGTCGGCGAGCTGCTCGACGGCTGCTTCGATGCGCTCGCGGGTGAAGGGGTCGGCCTGGCCCCACTCGTGGGTTCGGGCGAAGCCGATCCGCCAGGAACGGTCGGGGGTCTCCGGCGCGAACGAGCCGATCCGTCCGGCGAGGACCCCGGCGACGACCGCCAGGTCGTGGGCGTCGCGCGCGAAGTGGCCGAGCGTGTCGAGGGACGCGCTCACCTCCTTCACGCCGTCGAGGGGGAACGCTCCGAAGGTCGGCTTCAGGCCGAAGACGCCACAGAAGGAGGCGGGTCGGACGACGGACCCGGCGGTCTGGGTGCCGAGGGCGAGTGGCACCATCCCGTCGGCGACCGCTGCCGCGGAGCCGCTCGAGGAACCGCCGGGCGTGCGCGTGGGGTCGTGGGGGTTCGTGGTCGGTCCCGGGGTGAACAGCGCGAGCTCGGTCGTGACGGTCTTGCCGAGGATCACCGCCCCGGCCGCGCGGAGCCGGGCCACGCAGCCGGCGTCCGTCGACGGCTGCCGCCCCGCATGGACCGGCGAGCCGAGCTCGGTGGGCTGGGCGGCGGTGTCGACGATGTCCTTCACCCCGACCGGGATGCCGTGGAGGGGGCCGCGGGGCTCCTCCCCGTCACGGTCACGTGCCTCGCGGAGGGCGAGCTCCGGGTCGAGGTAGGTCCAGGCCCGGACGTCCTCGTCCCAGGCGACGATCCGGTCGAGGCAGGCGGTGACGAGCTCCACCGCGGTGAGCTCGCCCGCGCGGATGCGTCTCGCGGCGTCGACGGCCGAGAGGTCGGTGAGCTCGCTCATGGTGAGGCGGCTGCCGCTGCGCTACTTGAGTCGCTCATGATGCCAGGGTGATCTCGCGGCCGTCCTTCACGACGTGGCGCGGCGGGGCGTGATCGTTCAGCGCGTCGCGGACGGTGGTCGCGTCGAGCACGACGAGGTTGGCGGGGTTGCCCTCGGCGAGGGCGAAGTCGACGATCCCGAGCGCCCGGGCCCCCTCGGTCGTCACGAGGTCGTAGAGGAGCCCGAGGTCCGCCGACGTCGTCATCCACAGCAGGTGGGCGCAGAGGAAGGCGACCTCCAGCATGTTGTTGCGGCCGAACGGGTAGTACGCGTCGGCGATGTCGTCCTGGCCGAGCGCGACGGCCACCCCGGCCTCGTGGAGGTCGCGGACCCGGGCGTGGAGCGGCCCGGTCTGCGGGTCGGAGAGGAGGCCGATGCGCGCCTCGCGGAGCAGCGCCACCACCTTGCGGAAGTACGGCTCCGGGTAGAGCGCCATCGCGCGTGCGTGGTGGGCGGTGACCCGGCCGTGCCAGCCGACGTCGATCGTCTTCGTCGCGAGCATCTCGAGCGTCCGCAGCCCCGGGTCGCCGGCGTCGTCGATGAGCATCGCGACGTCGCGGTCGTAGTCGACCGCGATCGCGAACATCCGGTCGATGTGCTCGCGGGCGTCCGCGTCGGTGTACTCGATCCAGGGGATGCCACCGACGACGTCGGCGCCGAGCTCGATGCCCTGGCGGACGTGGTCCTCCGCGCCGGGGTCGCGGACGACGCCGTCCTGCGGGAAGGCCACGACCTGGAGCTCGACCGCGTCGGCGAACTCCTCCTTCGCCTGGAGCAACGCGGCCACCCCCTCGAGCTTCGCCTTCGTGTCGGTGTCGGCGAAGGCCCGGATGTGGGTGTTGCCGAAGCGGACCGCGAGCTCGAGGGCACGGCGGACGTTCTCGATGATCCAGGTGCGGTCGTAGCGCTCCTTGACCGCCGAGGCGAGCTCGATCGCGCTCATCGCCTCGCCCATCCCGGCGCCCTGGTAGGCGGCCAGGGCGCGGTCGCCGACCATGTCGAGGGTCCAGACCTTGTCGAGGTGGAGGTGGCCGTTCACGAACGACTC
>JBOHEE010000509.1:0-13965 GCA_050700895.1 Nitriliruptorales bacterium
CGGACGATCGGGCCGGCGACGAGCTGCGGGAAGAAGGCGAGGAAGATCGCCACGTCGAGCAGCGGCGCGGGCGCGAGCTCGCGGCGATAGACGTCGATCACGTAGCTGAGCGCCTGGAAGGTGAAGAACGAGATGCCGACCGGCAGGACGATCTCGAGCAGGGGCAGGGGCGCCGACAGTCCCAGCGCGTCGAGGGCGTTCACCGCCGAGCTGACGAAGAAGCCGTAGTACTTGAACCACCCGAGCAGGCCGAGGTTCGCGGTCACCGCCCCGGCGACCACGAGCCGCCGGCGCCGCTCGTCGTCGATCCGAGCCAGGCCGCGGCCCGCCGCGTGGTTCACGACGCTGGACGCGACGAGCAGCAGGACGAAGCGGGCGTCCCAGGCGGCGTAGAAGACGTAGCTCGCGGCGAGCATCGTGAGCTTCCACGGCAGCGACCGGTTCACGAGGACCCAGTTGAGGGTCAGGACGACCGCGAAGAAGATCGCGAACTCGACGGTGGGGAACAGCACCTCAGGACCTCACGGAAGCGGCCGACGGGCGCCCCGCCGGACCGCGGGTCGCGCGTAGGGTGGGAACGGTGCCGGTGACGACGAGGAGAGGAACGCGACGCCGACGGGCCGGGCGCGACGCCGTCGATCCCTCGTTCCTGAGCGGCCCACCGTGTTCCCCTGCCCCCGAGCGGCGCGGAACGTACCACCCGACTTGTCCGTATCGTCACGACTCACCGCATCGGCCGGGAACGGGCCGTTCTGCAGCGTTCTCGCTGCTAGCAGAACTGCTACTCGCGGTCAGCGGGCGGGGCGGAGGCGGTCCGTGACGTCGGTGAAGTGGTACATGTCGCGCTCGTTGTGGAAGACGAAGGCGCGGTCGGGCAGCAGCCCCAGGTCGGTGCCGAAGTAGGTGTCGAGCAGGAACCGGAACGTGTTCACGGAGGTCATGCCCTCCGGAATCGCGGCGTCGACACCGGGCAGCAGGAGCGCGCTGATGACCTCGAACTTCTGCTCGAGCTCCGCGGTCGTCGCCTTCGGCCACACGAACCCGGGGATGTCGGCCTCCAGGCGCGGCGGGTTGACGCCCTCGTCCGCCTGGAGGACGACGATGGGCATCTCGTCCTGCGGGCGGTCGAGCAGGAGGTCGAGGATCTCGCGGAACCGCCGGTTCGCGTACTGGACCTGCTCGAGGTAGCCCTCCTCCTTCGTCCGCAGCCGGTCCTCCGCGCCCGTGACGTAGGTGCCGTCGGCACGGAAGACGTTCGGGCCGTGGGGGAGGGTGAGGTGCGCGAGGACGAAGTCGGGCCGGCTGTCGCGCCTCGCGGCGAGCCGCTCCATCGCGTCGAGCCCGAAGGCGGTGTGGTCGCGCTGTCGCAGCCGGAACTCGTCCGGCGTGTCCTCGAACTCCTCCTCTTCGGGCGTGAGGGTGCGGCGGAGGTCGGGCAGGATCGTCGTGCCGCGCAGGACCGACGCGAACTCCGAGAGCTGGCCGAACCGCAGGGTGACGTCTGCATGGTCGCTCGTGGAGGTCGGGGTCCACCAGCTGCCGATGTGGGTGTAGCGGTAGCCGTGCCGGGTGAGGAACTCGCCGAGGCGGTGCTCGCGGAACATCGCGTAGACCGGACCCCAGTCGTCGCCGCGGTTGTCGGCGAGGTGGTCGAGGTAGCTCATGTTCAGCGACGCGGCGAGCGCGTGCGCGGTCTTGGGGTAGTTCGTGAGCGCGTCGTCGACGACCGTGAAGCCCTTCGACTCGAGGTACGCGATGAAGTCGCTGTTGTCGAAGCCGTAGTGCTCCCTGAGGTTGCGCTCGCTGCCGTAGCGGTCGGGAACGATGTACCAGATGTCGCGATCGGGGCGCTCCTCCGCGGCCGGGAGGGGCGGCAGGGTTCCGGTCTCGCCCGGTTCCGCCGCGGCCGCGTCGCTCCCGATCAAGGTCGCGAGCGGCAGTGCGGCAACTGCGAGGAGGGCGATCCCCGCCACGTTGGCGGCCTTCGTGGCCTCGCCGAGGCTGTCACCCAGGCGCACCGCGAGGACGACGAGGACGACGGTGAGGAGGCCCCAGACGAACAGCAGCGTGTTCGTGGAAGCCCCGGTCCCGGCCCGGACGTGCCCGTACGAGAAGTAGAGGAAGGCGAGCCCCGAGGCGAGCAGCGCCCCTCGCCGCACGCTCCGCAGCGCCGCCGTGAGCAGGCCGAACAGGGCCAGGCCCGTGGTGATGGAGAGCCACACCGGGCCGGCGACCTGCTGGGGCACCACCTCGCCGACGTTCTGGCCCCACAGGAACACGATCGGGGCGGCCGCGAACGCGACCGGGTGGATCGGGACGCGGCGGATCACGAGCTGCGCTCCAGGACGTAGAGGATGCGGTCGGTGTCGCGCACCTCGGTCCGGCGGACGACGTCGAAGACACCGTCGAGGGCGCGCTCGAACCCCTCCGGCGTGTAGTCGGGGAAGATGTCGTCCCGAGCCGCGAGCAGGCGTTCGACCATCGGATCGGACTTCGGCACGAACTCGACGACCGCCTGCCGACCGAGGGACGCGAGGAAGCGGGCGAACCGCGGCAGGGGGACGTTGTTGCCGATCGCGAGGTGGTGGACGAGCGCGAGGGCGAGCACGAGGTCGGCAGGCGCCCGAGCGGTGAGGGAGTCGCGCTCGGTGTGCTCCCAGCCGAGCCCGGGGCTCGGGTTCGTGAGGTCGACGACGAGCGGGAGGATGGGGGAGCGCTGCTCGCGCACGCGCCGCCAGGCGGCCTCGATGGCGCCCACGTCGGCGTCGACCGCGACGACCGTCGCGCCCCGCGCGGCCGCGAGCTCGGCGAAACGCCCGGTGTTCGCGCCGAGATCCCAGACCGTCGCCGGGCGGGCCTCGTCGAGGACGGCGGCGACGAGCTCCTCCTTGTGGGCCATCGCCGCCTCGCTGTAGTGGCCGGCGACGGCGTAGTAGTCGGACCACGTGGTCCTGGGCGCATCCCACGCCAGCCTCTCGACGGCGCCGCGGAGGCTCTCGACGAGCCCCCGGAACGCGCGCTCGGTGAAGCGGCCGGACGTCCGCGCCTCCTGACCGCGGTCGGGGCGGTCCTCGTAGCGCGTCTCCGCGCGGGCGTGGAGGTGGAGGTGGGTGAGCAGGCCCGGGCGGAGGCGCGTCCGCCAGGGGAGGAGCTCGCTCGCGAGGTCGAGCGGGATCCCGTCGATCTCGCTGCGGAGCAGGCGGCCGAGGCGGACGTCGACGAGGGTGGTGAGGGCGAGCGGGGCGAGGAAGTGGCGGCAGAACTGTCGGTAGGCCACCCAGGGCTGTCCTTCGCGCAGCGGCTCGAACGAGAGCGTGTCGATGAACACGGGCCGGCCGGCGCGGAACTGGACGTTGTAGGCGCTCGCGTCCCGCAGCGACATGCCGTGGTCGAGCGCGGTCTCCTGGATCCGCAGGGTGAGGAGCGCGGCGTCGCGGAGCTGGCCTGGGCACCACTCGTAGGGGTAGGAGACGAACGGGACGCGCTCGGGCCGGAGGACGCGGTACGCGCCGGGCGCCGCCGCGAGGCCGACGTCGACCTCCTCGTGCGCGACGAGGAGCTCCTGTTGCGTCAGAGCGTCGTAGAGACCCGAGTCGATGAAGGCGTCGTAGTCGTCGGCGAAGGTCTGCTGGACCTGGCGGTAGAGGATCCCGTCGCGGGTGAAGACGAACCCGCTCGGGTCGCGGAAGCTCGCCGCCTGCCCCATCGGTTGCGGCTCGATCGTGCGGCTCAAGCCTCGGCCTCGGTGTTGTGGGTCAAGCCTCGTCTGACGGCGCCGCGGCCGGCTCGTCGACCGTCTCCTCCACGGGGGCGGCCCCGCCGAAGAGGCCCTTGAGGCGCCGCCACTGCATCTTCAGCGTGACGCTCGCGGCGAGTGCGAAGGCGATGATCGCCTGGAAGATGAACGCGCCGGTCCCGCCGTCGATGTAGGCGTTCGCCGGGGCGACCACGAGGAGCCAGGCGCCGACGGTCAGTGAGATCGTCCACGAGAGTCGGGTGCGGTTGGTCACGATCCTGCCGATCAGGCTGCGGTCACGTCCGGTTTCGACAAGGGTAACGAACATGTGAACGAGATCCCCGGACCGTCCGGACTCGAGCGGCCAGAACGTCGGTCAACACAGGTCCGCCGGGTAGCCTTCACCCTGCGCCCCCGTGGAGGAATCTGGCGATACTCGCGACACTCAAAATGTCGTGGCCTCCGGGCCATGTGGGTTCGAATCCCACCGGGGGTACTTCACTCGAGAGCCGCGCCGACGCGTGTTTCCGGGGCCTCGGCTACGCTCCCCTGGCGGCGGGCGCGCCGCTGCAGGGTCCGCGTCCCCGCGACCACGGCAACTCCGAGTCGGGGGGAGCGCCACGGGTGCCCCACGCGAAGCGACGAAGGTCCGCGAGCGCCTGACAGACGTTCAGGAGCGGTTTCGCCGCGCCCGGGCGAACCTGCGGATCCTCGAGGAGCAGGTCGCCTACCTCGGTGAGGTCGCCGACGAGGCCGACACGCGGCGCCTCGTCGCCGAGACGCCCCTGGCGGACCGCGAGTGGCGGGCGGCGAAGAGCGACCACGAGCGCCACAACCGGGCCCGGGAGGAGACCCTCGCGGAGATCGAGGAGCTCGACAGGGAGCGCGACCGGCTCCTGGACCGGCTGCTGGAGCTGGAGAGGACACCGTGACGAAGGAGGCGGCGATGACGAGCGAGGCGCAGGAACGCCCCGCCGCCGACCGCCCCACCCGGGTCCTCATCGCGGAGGACGAGGCCCTCATCCGGCTCGACCTCAAGGAGATGCTCGAGGAGGAGGGCTTCGAGGTCGTCGCGGAGGTCGCCGACGGAGCGTCGGCGGTCCGCCTCACCCGCGAACTGAAGCCGGACCTCGCCATCCTCGACGTGAAGATGCCGGTCATGGACGGCATCCAGGCCGCGGAGGAGATCGCCCGCGAGCGGCTCGCCGCCGTCCTCATCCTCACGGCGTTCAGCCAGCGTGACCTCGTCGAGAAGGCGCGCCGGGCCGGGGCGATGGCCTACCTCGTGAAGCCCTTCCAGAAGCACGACCTCCTGCCGGCGGTCGAGATCGCCGCAGGCCGCTTCCGCGAGATGTCCGGGCTCGAGGAGACCGTCGACGACCTCCAGGGTCGGCTCGAGGCGCGCAAGTTCGTCGAGCGCGCGAAGGGGATCCTCCAGGACACCCAGGGCATGACGGAGGCCGAGGCGTTCCGCTGGATCCAGCGCCAGGCGATGCAGCGCCGTACGACCATGCGCGACGTCGCCGACCAGATCATCGCCGAGGTCAGCGATTCCGACGGAAGCTGACCTCCGAGCGCGGTCGTAGACCGGGACCGCTCAAATTTCCTAGTCTCTTCCGCCAGTCGGACTCCGACACACGTCCTCAACCGATGGAGGAGAAATGCGGCTCACAACCATGCTGCGCGCCAGTGCGCTCGCGGCCGTCCTGATCCTGACGCTCGCCGCCTGCGGCGACGGCGACGGCGGGGGAGGCGAGCTCGGCCTCGTCTCGGAGGGGACGCTCACGGTCTGCACCGATGCGCCGTATCCGCCCATGGAATTCGAAGAGAACGGGGAGTTCACGGGCTTCGACATCGAGCTCGTCCGCGCCATCGCGGAGGAGATGGGTCTCGACGGGATCGAGGTCATCAACAGCGGCTTCGATCCGATTACGAGCGGGGCGGTGTTCCAAGACCCGAAGCAGTGCGACGTCGCCGCCGCCTCGATCACGATCACCGAGGACCGAGAGGGGAGCATCGACTTCTCTGACCCGTACTTCGACGCCGACCAGTCGCTGCTCGTGAAGACGGACTCCGGCGCTTCCTCGCTGGAGGACCTGGCTGGCGAGCGGATCGGCGTCCAGTCCGGGACGACAGGCGAGACGTATGCCCAGGAGAACACGCCTGAGGGTGCCGAGATCGTCTCGTTCGACGAGCCCGGGGACATGTTCGTCGCGCTCGAGGCGGGCGACATCGTCGCGGTGCTCCAGGACATCGTGGTGAACCAGGGGCGCGCCCTCGAGGACGACAGCGTCGAGGTCGCGGAGGCCTTCCCGACCGACGAGCAGTACGGGTTCGCCTTCGCCGAGGAGGGCTCCGACCCCCTCCAGGAGGCGTTCAACGAGGCGCTCAGCACGCTGCAGGACGACGGCTCCTACGACCAGATCTTCGACGAGTGGTTCCCGACCGGTGCCGGGGCCTGACAACCAAGAACGGGCCGGGATCGACGAGGGGACCCAACTAGGGTCCCCTCGTCGCCGTTGTGGCGTTCGATGACGAGGAGGCGAGTTGAAGCCGCGTCAGCGTCAGACGCTGATCCAGGCCGCCCTGTACTTCACGCTCGTCGCCGTCGTCGTACTCGCGATCGTGGGTCCCGACTGGTCACGAATCCGGCTGGGGTTCTTCAACGTCGACGTCGCGAGACGGATGTTCCCGGGCATCCTCGCGGTCGCGGCGAAGAACACGATCCTCTACACGGCCACTTCGTTCGCATTCGGGCTCATCCTCGGTCTCGTCCTCGCGCTCTCGAAGCTGTCGACGATCCGTCCGTACCGCTGGCTCGCGACCGTCTACGTCGAGATCTTCCGTGGGCTTCCCGCCCTCGTCACGATCCTTCTCGTCGGATTCGGGATCCCGATCGTCTTCGGCATCCGCATCCCAGGCGGCACTCTCGGGAGCGCGACCGTCGGTCTCGGGATCGTTGGCGCCGCCTACATGGCGGAGACCATCCGCGCCGGGATCGAGGCGGTCCCTCGGGGACAGATGGAGGCGGCGCGCTCGCTTGGCATGACCCACGCAACCGCGATGGCCTCGATCGTCCTGCCACAGGCATTCCGCATCATCATCCCACCCCTCACCAACGAGCTCGTCCTGCTCATCAAGGACACGTCGCTGTTGTTCGTCCTGGGCACGACGCCGGTCACGAAGGAGACCCTCAAGTTCGGCCGTGACATCATGAACGACACGTTCAACGGGACGCCGCTGACCGTCATCGCGGTCGTGTATCTCGCAATCACGATCCCGATGACGCAGCTCGTCGCTCAACTCGAGCGCCGGGCGGCACGCGCCCGCTGACGAGGAGGGAACCGTGACCGCCGAACCGACCGCGCATCCCGGTGCGGCGATCGACATCATCCAACTGCACCAGGCGTTCGGGCAGCTCGAGGTCCTCCGCGGCATCGACTTCCACGTCGACCACGGTGAGGTCGTCTGCGTCATCGGTCCGTCCGGTTCGGGGAAGTCGACGCTCCTGCGCTGCGTGAACCGGCTGGAGGAGCCGCAGTCGGGCCGGATCGTGGTCGAAGGGACGGACATCACCGACCCCGACGTGAACCTGAACGACGTGCGTCGGAAGATCGGCATCGTCTTCCAGCAGTTCAACCTCTTCCCGCATCTCACCGTGTTGCGCAACCTCACGATCGCGCAGCGGAAGGTGCTCAAGCGGTCGACGGAGGAGGCGGAGGACGTCGCGGCCCGCATGCTCGAGCGTGTCGGGCTCTCGGAGAAGATCGACGCCTACCCGAACCACCTCTCGGGTGGACAGCAGCAGCGGGTCGCGATCGCCCGTGCGCTCTGCATGAACCCCGACATGATGCTGTTCGACGAGGTGACGAGCGCCCTCGACCCGGAGCTTGTCGGCGAGGTCCTCGACGTCATGCGGACCCTTGCCGAGGAGGGCATGACGATGATGGTCGTCACCCACGAGATGGGGTTCGCCCGCCGGGTCGCCGACCGCGTCGTGTTCATGGACGGCGGGGTCATCGTCGAGGAGGGTCCCCCCGACCGGATCCTCGTCGAGCCGAGCCACGAGCGGACCAAGCGCTTCCTCTCGATGGTTCTAGAGCGCGAGTAGCGGTCTCATCTGGCCCGGCGCGATCGGTCAGTAGGCTCAGGCCGGTGAGGCCGGTCGTGATCGAGCGGTGCCCCACGCCGCGCGGCGAGATCCAACTCCAGCAGCGCGGCCAGGAGCACGAGATCATCAGCAACGGGGTGTTCCTGTCCTCGTCCGCCGATGGTCCGTCCAACCGCGTTCTCGTCCGGGTCGCGCTCGACGCGTGTGCCCACGAGCCTCGCCGCCTGCTCATCGGCGGGCTCGGGGTCGGTGCCACGCTGGCCGAGGCGGCGGCGCAGACCGCGCTCGAGCGGATCGTCGTCGTCGAGATCGAGGACGCGGTCATCCGCTGGACCCGCACGCACCTCGCGCCGCACTCGGCGGACGCCCACTCCGACCCTCGGGTCGAGCTCGTCCACGCGGACCTCGTGGGCTGGCTCCCGCATGCCGACGAGGTCTTCGACGCCGTCTGTCTCGACATCGACAACGGCCCCGACTGGACGGTCACGGACGACAACACCGGTCTCTACACGCACGAGGGCCTGACGGCCGTGCGCCGGCTCGTCGCGCCGGGCGGCGCGATCGCGGTGTGGGCCGCGCATCAGTCACCGGCGTTCGTGGAGCGGTTCCGCGGGTACGTGGCCGACGTCATGGAGGTGAGCGTCCCCGTACCTCGGGGCGAGCCCGACCGCATCTACGTGGGCCAGGTCAGCCCGGGCAGGTCCTAGCCAGCTAGCGCTAGCTAGAGCTCGTCGAGGGGGATGGTCTCTCCTGCGGCAGCCTGCCGCCGACCGAGCGCCGCCCGCTCGAACGCGCCATCGATGCCGTCGAGGACGGCGACCACGTTCTCGGGGTCGGGATCGGCTTCGTCGATCGCCGTGGACAGCAGCGACCGGGCGAGGGTCCCCTCGTTCACGTGCACACGCTCGGCGAGCCGCGCCAGCTTTGCGGCCTGCTCCTCGTCGAGGGTGAGGTTGCGGCGTCGGGTGGCCATGATCGCAGGCTGGGAGCCGGCATCGACCTCGCCTTGGTCGCCGACGTGGGGTGAAGGCTCGCCGTCACCATCGTCGCCGTGCTGCTCGCCATCCTCGTCGCCGGCCTCGCCGGACCGCGGCTCGGACTCACCGGTCGCTCGTGCCTGCTCATCCGGATCGGCACCGCGATCTGCGGCGTCAGCGCGATCGTCGCCGTCGCGCCGGTCCTGCGGGCGAGGAAGGAGGAGATCGGGCTGGCGCTCGCCACGATCCTGAGCTTCAACGCCGGCGCGTTGCTGCTCTGCCCGCTCATCGGTGGCGTGTTCGCGGTCGATCCGGTCACCTTCGGCACGTGGCCGGGCGTCGCCGTCCACGACACCGCGTCCGCAGTCGCCACCGGGTTCGCGCTCGGACCGCGGGCGGGGGAGGTCGCGACGCTCGTGAAGCTCGTGCGAACGCTCCACCTCATCCGGATCATGGTGCTCGCGGTCCTGGCGGTGCTCAACTCCGCCGGCCTCCTGCTCGGGCTCGGCGGGGTCCTGAACGACCGCGCGAAGCAGCCTGATCGTGTTCGTCGTCGCGACCATCGGGCTGACGCTGCGGCTGTCCAGCATCGCCTCGCTCGGGCGGCCGCTCTTCTACACGGGCTTCGCCGCGAGCATCACGATCGGGCTGGTCTCGCTGGCCGTGATCGCGGCCCTCGGCGTCGGGGCGTGAGCGGTCAGAGCCGCAGCGACCAGAACTGGCCCACGACCTCGGGTCCGAAGCTGCGGTGGGGTTCCTCGTCGCCCAGCTCGAAGCCGGCTCACTCGTAGATCCGGCGTGCGTCGGCGAGGACGTCGTTCGTCCACAGGACGAGCTCCTGGTAGCTGGCGTCCCGGGCGAACGCGATGCGCTCCTCGACCAGGGCGGTGCCGACGCCCAGGCCCCGCGCGCTCGGCTCGACGAGCAGGAGCCGCAGCTGCGCGACGCGCGCGTCCTTCTTCACGCAGAGACGCACCCGGCCGGCGCGTCGTCGGCCTCAGCGACCCAGGCACGCTCGGGCTCCGGGTCGTGGTGCTCGGCGTAGTCGGCCACGATGCGGGCCACCAGCGCCTCGAAGGCGGCGTCCCAGCCGTACTCCTCCGCGTACAGGACGCCGTGGCGCTGGACGACCCGCCCGAGGTCGCCGGGGCCGGGCGGACGCAGCCGGGAGTCCCCGCGGTCGGCTGCGGACGTGCTGGTCATGTCGCGCGGCCGACGATAGTGGAGCGCGGCACGACCCTGGTTCGCGACGCTGCCTCCACCTCGCCGATACCGCCGCGGCCGATGGGGACGCTGTCATGTGGCACTCATGGGGGACCGTCTGGAGCGCTATCTGTTGACATCACTGAGGCGCTCACTAGGCTCCCGCGCCCATGGAGCCGAACGCGACGGTCGAAGCGCTGCTCGAGGAGCTCGTAGGCCACGTCTCGGACGCGCCGCAGGGGAGTAGCGACCTGGCCTTCCGGCGGCTCTTGAACGCGATCCTCTCACTCGATCTCAAGCCCGGCTCGATGCTGAGCGAGCGGGAGCTGATGGAGCTCGCGGATTGTTCGCGCGCGGCGCTGCGGCCGGCGGTGATCCGCCTCGGTGAGCTCGGGCTGCTGCGGGCCCTGCCGAGAAAGGGTCTCGTGGTCGCTCCGCTCGACGGGTTCGATGCGTCCACGATCTACGAGGCACGTGGAGCGATCGAGGG
The DNA here is from genome assembly GCA_050700895.1 of Nitriliruptorales bacterium. Lineage (GTDB taxonomy): Bacteria > Actinomycetota > Nitriliruptoria > Nitriliruptorales > JAHWKO01 > JBOHEE01. The sequence goes on from JBOHEE010000509.1 coordinate 10,518, forward strand.
ACCGGTCGCGCGCCTCGCGGCCGCAAGAGCACGAGACGAGGACGTCGAACGACTCGCAGCTCTCGCTGACCACCACGTAGGCGAGGCGATGGAGCCGGACTGGCGGAGCTTCCTACAACACGACCTCGAGCTGCACCTCGCGATCGGGAAGATGGCGGGGAACCCCTACCTGCTCGACGCGCTCGCACGGATCCTGCCGCTCGCGTCGCGGCTGTGGCACTGGGTGTACCAACAGCTCGCGGATACCGAACACGTCCGGTTCGAGCACGGCGACATCGTGACGGCGATCCGGGAACGTGATCCGGACGCCGCCGAGGAGGCGGCGGCCGAGCACGTCCGGAGAGCCAGGACGATGCTGAACGAGGTCCTCGTCACGAGGATCAAGGACGGCGCCCGATGACGGGGCGGATCGTCGTCCACGGCGGCGTTGACATGCCAGCTACCCACGAGGTGTTCGACGTCCTTCGCGAGGCGGCGCGCCGGGGGGCCGACGTGCTCGCCGCGGCGAGCGACCCGGTGGCGGCCGTCGAGGCCGCGATCTGCCATCTCGAGGACGCCCCCATCTTCAACGCGGGCCGAGGCTCCGTGCTGAACGCCGAAGGGATGGTCGAGTCCGACGCCGGCATCGCCGACGGCTCCTCCGAGCGCTTCGCGGGCGTGTCCGGGCTCAGCGACACCACGAACCCGATCCGGGCCGCCGTCGAGCTCCTGCGACGCCGGCCGGGGCCGGTCCTCCTCGCGGGTGAGGGTGCCCGTCGCTTCGCCCGCGACGCCGGCCTCCCGAGTACCGACCTCCGCACCGATGAGCAGCTCGCCATCTGGCAGGAGGTCCGCCGCAGCGGTCTCGACGCCGCCGTCAGCGCATTCACCGGCCGGACGCTTTCGCTCACCGAGACGGTCGGTTGTATCGCGGCGTCCGCGCAGGGGCGGCTCGTGGCCGCCTCCAGCACCGGAGGACTCCTCTTCAAGATGCCGGGGCGGGTCGGCGACGCGTCCGTGAACGGCGCTGGGATCCACGCCGACGCCGATCTCGCGGTCCTCTGCTCCGGCCAGGGTGAAGCTTCGATCGAGCTGTCCCTCGCACAACGCGCGGCTTCGCAGGCGCGCCTCCACGGGAGCATGGCGGCCGCCCGGTGGGCCGTCTCCCACGGTGTCGAGTCGAAGTCGATGCGGGGAGCGGTCCTTGTTTACGACCGCCGCACCGACGAGACGAGCGCGGTGCACAGCGGCGCCTCCTTCCCCGTCGTGACCGCCTCTGGAACGGACGTGTCGGTGGTTCCGGCCACCCCGCTGGAGCGGGTCTCATGACCGCCGTCGCGGTTAGGGGCCGCGACCGCTCGACGCTCGAGAACATCCAGCGGCTCGGGGTCTGGCCCGCGCTCGCCCTCCTGCTCGTCGTCGTGGCGATCGCGCAGCCGGCGTTCTTCGGCGCCACGAACCTCCAGGACGTCCTGCGGCGGGCGTCGATCCTCGGCATCGTCGCGGTCGGTCAGGTCCTCGTCCTCATGACCGCAGGTATCGACCTGTCGGTCGGCGCCATGGTCGGCGTCACCGCGGTGGCGATCGCCGAAGCCGGGGCCGGCCGCGTCAGCCTCCCCGTCGCACTCGCCGTGGCGGTCCTCGTCGCGGTCGTCGTCGGCCTCACGAACGGGCTCCTCGTGACGAGACGGCGGGTGCCGCCCGTCGTCGCGACCTTCGGCATGTTCGTGACGCTCGAGGGCGCCCGGGTGGCCTACACGCGCGGCACGGTCAGCGGAGCCGTCCCGGGCGGCGTGCTCACACTGGGGAAGGGCGAGCTCCTCGGCGTGCCCTACTCCGTGCTGACGTGGGTCCTGCTCGTCGTGGTCTTGACGGTCCTTCTGCGCCGGTCGGTGAGCGGACGGCGCTTCGTCATGGCGGGCGCGAACGAACGCATGGCCGTCCTGTCCGGCATCTCGGTGACCCGCACGAAGGTCTCCGCCTACGTCGCCTCGGCGCTCGCGGCGGTCACCGCCGGGGCGTTCTTCGCCGGCTACATCGGCTATGTGGACCGCTTCATCGGCCGCGGCATGGACCTCGACTCCATCGCCGCTGCGCTGCTCGGCGGCACCACCTTCACCGGCGGGAAGGGATCCCTCGTCCACGCCGCCGGCGGTGCCCTCCTCATCGTGGCCCTCATGAACGCGATCGTCGTGAGCGGCCTCAACGTGCAGCTTCAGCTCGTCACGAAGGGTGTGGTGCTCATCGCCGCCGTCGCCCTCCAGACCCTGCCTCGCCGTGAACCCAGTGAGGCCATCACATGACAGAGAAAGGAAGAGCCGTGGCTATCCCACGTGGAAAGAGGAGCCGTAGCCGCATCGTGCTCGCCCTCGTCGCCTTCGCAGTGCTGCTCGCCGCATGCGGGGGAGGAGCGGACGAGCCGACCGCGCAGGAGCCTGGCGGTCAGGCCACCGAGGACGGCGCGCCGGACGACGGTGAGACGATCGATGCGGGAGGCGAGTCCCCCGCAGAGGGTGAGGAGATCTTCCTCGACGACCCGTACTCGCAGCAGCTCGCCGCTGCCGCGGAGACGACGGTGGACACCTCCCAGTTCAAGAAGGAAGGTCCCTACCGCATCGCGACGATCGTGCAGGGCCCGACGAACGGGTGGGGCACGATCTTCGACACCGTCATGAACTACGAGCTCGAGCAGTCGGGGCTCATCGAGGACCAGCTCTACGTGCCGTGGGACTTCACCACCGAGTCCCAGGCGAACGGCATCGACGATGCGATCAGCAAGAACGTCGACGCCATCCTGCTCACGTCGCTCAGCCGAGCGGGTCTCGCCGCGCCGGTCGAGCGGGCTGCCGCGGCCGGCATCCCGGTCATCACCTGCATGGCGGGCGTCGAGTCGGGTGCGTACACCGTCGAGGTGAGCCGCAACATCCCCGCGATGGGCTACGCGTCCGCGAAGCGTCTCGCGGAGGAGATCGGCGGGCAGGGCAAGGTCGTCCTCCTGCACGGGATCGCCGGCGTCGACGCGGCGGAGTTCTGGCGCGGCGGGGCCATGGCCGCGCTGAGCGAGTACCCCGACGTGCGGGTCGTCGCGGAGGAGTACGGGCAGTGGTCCGTCGCCGACGCGACCAACGCGATGCGTGCGGTGCTCACCTCGCAGCCCCAGATCGACGGGGTGTGGGTCGGCGGACTCGAGATGGGCGTCGCCGTCATCAACACCTTCCAGGAGGCCGGACGCGACATCCCCTTCATCGCGGGCACCAACGCCCTGAACGGGTTCCTCCGTCTCGCGCAGGAGAACGACGTCGAGTTCTTCGTCGCCCAGTTCCCCCCCGCTGCCGCGAAGGTCTGCGTGGAGACGATGTTCAAGGTCCTCGACGGTGAGCCGGTGCAGAAGTTCATCGACGTGAAGGACCTGATGGAGGGCACCGAGCCGTTCGGCAACGAACAGCTCGACGAGCGCTACGTGCCGGAG
>JBOHEE010000510.1:0-19342 GCA_050700895.1 Nitriliruptorales bacterium
ACGACCCGCCAGTCGGCGACGACCCCCTCGTCGCGGTCGAGGGCGTCTCGCGCGAGCAGCTTCAGCGAGGCCCGGGCCACTATCCCGGCACCGCCCTGCCCGGAGAGGACGGCAACGTCGTCATCAGCGGTCACCGCACCACCTACGGGGCTCCGTTCTTCCGGCTGGACGAGCTGCAGCCGGGTGACCGCATCCACGTGCTCGACCGGGCGCGCCAGGAGTGGGTGTACGAGGTGCGGAAGTCCCAGGTCGTCGCCCCCACCGCCCTCTGGGTGACCGAGCGCGACCCGTTGGGGACCGGCGCCCCGATGCTGACGCTCACGACCTGTCACCCGCGCTTCAGCTCCGCGCAGCGGCTCATCGTCTTCGCGGAGCTGGTGGGCGGACCCGCGGCGTGACGGGACGCGCGAAGGTCGTCCTCGCCGCGGCCATCGTGGCCGTCTCGGTCCTGCTCCTCACGATCGTCTTCCCGTGGGTCGACCGGTGGCTCCAGGATCCGACGATCCTTCAGCGGTGACCGCCGAACGGGAGGCCGACGGGGGCGGGGCCGACCGGATCGAGGACGCCGTGAGGCGCCGCCTGCCGTCGGAGCTCGCCGGGGCGGTCCGCCGCCTTCGTGGGACGCGCTTCGTCGGGCGCACGGCGTCTTCGGGCTGGCCGTCGCGCTGCTTCTCGGGGGCGCCGTCAACGCCGAGCACGCCGCCCGCGCGGACTCAGCCCCGGCGCGCGACGAGAAATCGGGCGAGACCCTCGAGCGCTGACCGCGTCGCTGACGGGACAGCCAGCGAGGCGAGCTCGTGGAGCGCCTCGTCGACCAGCGCGGCCGCGCGGCGCTCCGTCTCCGCCAAGGCGCCGCTCGCGCGCATGAGACGACGCAGCTCCTTCGCGCCGCTCTCGTCGAGTCGGGGATCGCCGAGGAGCGCCTCGAAGCGGCGCCGCTCGGCGTCCTCGAGCCGCCCGGCGGTCAGGGCGACGAGAAGGGTGCGCTTGCCTTCGGCGAGGTCCGAGAGGGTGGACTTGCCGGTCTCCTCCTCCCGGCCGAAGACGCCGAGCACGTCGTCACGGAGCTGGAAGGCGGTGCCCAGCGGCAGCCCGGCGCGGGCGAGGCCCGCAGCGAGTTCAGGTGCCCCGCCGAGGAGCGCCCCGAGCTCCAGCGGCCGCGCCACCGAGTACCGGCCGGACTTGTAGGTCGCGATGGTCAGGGCGAGGTCGGGATCGTTCACGCCGGAGGACTGGGCGACGACGTCGAGGAACTGGCCGGCCGTGACCTCCTCGCGGAGCGTCGTGAAGACGCGGAGCGCCGCGAGAACCCGGTCGGCCGGGACGCCGTCGTCCGCGGCCCGCAGGAAGAGCTCGTCGGCCGCGACGAAGGCGAGGTCGCCGAGGAGGAGGGCCGCCGCCCGACCGAACGTGTCCGCGGTCCCGGCCCAACCCGCCCGCGCATGACGATCCGCGAAGGCGTGGTGGGCGGCGGGGCGGCCGCGGCGCACGTCGGCGTCGTCGATGAGGTCGTCGTGGACGAGGGCGCAGGTGTGGACGAGCTCCACCGCCAGGGCCGGTCCGACGGCCGGTCGGAGCTCCTCGTGTCCCGCGGCCTCCCAGCCGATGAGCACGAGCGCGGGACGGAGGCGTTTGCCGGCGGCGAGCACGAACGCCGCGAGCTCGTCCGCGAGAGGGGCCAGCCGCGCGTGGGTGGCCGTGAGACGCTCGACGGCGACCGCGACCGCCCCCGTGAGCGCCTCGTCGACCGTCTCGCGGAACCTCGCCAGCTCCGGGGGGGCTGTGGCCACACCAACCTCCTGACGCGGCCGAGCGTAGGCGGGGCCGGTCTGGGGCCGCGCCGGGGCGGGTCTCCGCCCGCCCGTAGACTCCGTGCGTCGGTGCGCGCACGGACCCGATCGGCGGGGAAACGATGAGCGAGGCGGAGGAGGCGTCCCGTCCGGCCATGCCGGACCCGTCGCGCCTGCCCCGCCCGTGGGTGTCGACGTATCCGCCCGGTGTGCCGCCGACCTACGACATCCCCGCCGTCGTGGTCCCGCGCTTCCTCGACGACGCAGCGCGCGACTTCCCCGACGTCCCCGCCATCATCGAGGGCGGCGACGACCTCACCTACGTCGAGATGCGGGACCGGTCGGACCGTCTCGCGTCGTCCCTCGCCGAGCTCGGTCTGGGCCCGGGACGGCGTCTCGCGCTCGCGCTCCCCAACACCCGTGCCGCGCCCCTCGCCCTTTTCGCCGCCCTGCGAGCGGGAGCGGCCGTCGCGCTCGCCGATCCGGCCATCGGCCCGGAGGCGGTGGCCGATCTCGTCGAACGGACGAAGAGCGAGATCGTCCTGGTCGAGCCCGGGTCCTCCGTGCGCGGACACCTCTCCCCGTCGTCCCGCGTCGTCGTCGACGACCTGAGCGACTCCCGGGGACTCCGGGGAAGGATCGCGTTCGGACGTGCCGGCCGGGACGACGCGACGAGCCTCCGCGAACTCATCGAGGCCGCGTCCGGGCCTGCCCGGACCGCTTCCGTCTCCCCGTCCGAGGCGGCCGTGGTGCTCCTCGACGAGTCGGGGGAGCCGGTCGTCCTGAGCCATGCGAATCTGGTGGCGAACGCCTTCCAGGCGCGGCTCTGGATCCCCGACGTGAGGGCCGGACGGGAGCGGGTTCTCTTCCTGTCGTCGATCGCGTCAGGTCACGGGCTCACGGTCGGGCTGCTCGCATCGGTGCTCGCGGCCGCGACGATCGTCCTCGATGCGCGCGGAACCCGCGGTCGCATACCCCGCTCTGCGCGCCGCACCCATCCGACCGTCCTGCATCCCTCGGCGCGCGATCCGGACGCGGTGCTGACGCGGTGGCGCGCACGCTCGCGCTCGCTCGCCTCCGTGAGAGCGGGCCTCGCGGACGGCGTCCTGGGACCCACGGTCAGCGACCGTCTCACCGCGGCGAGCCGCGGCGGTCGCATCCGCGGCACCGCCTGTTTCACCGCTGCGGTGTCCCTCACCCACGCCAACCCGGTCTACGGCCGTGCCCAGCAGGACGTGGCGGGGGTTCCGGTCACCTCCACGACCGCGGCGATCGTGGATCCCGGCGACCCCACCAGGGTCCTGCCCGTCGGTGAGGCGGGGATGGTGGCGGTCCACGGGCCGCAGGTCGCCGACCCCGACCTCCAGATCTCCGCGGCCGTCCGGGACCGGCTCCGGGACGGATGGCTCGTCACCGGCCGATTCGGCTCGGTCGACGACGAGGGCGTCCTCACCCTGGCCGACGACCGCGAGGAGCTCCGTTGAACGGGATCCTCATCGTCGACAACTACGACTCGTTCACCTTCAACCTCGCGCAGAAGCTCGGCGAGCTCGGCGCGGACGTGGAGGTCGTCCGCAACGACGCCTTCACCGTCGACGACCTTCTCGGCGACCTCCCCGACGGCGTCGTCATCAGCCCCGGTCCGGGGACGCCGGCGGACGCCGGCCTCTCCAACGACGTGGTCCGCGCCGTCGCCGGGCGCCGTCCCCTGCTCGGCGTCTGTCTCGGCCACCAGTGCGTCGGCGAGGTGTACGGGGGCCGCGTCGTCCGCGCCGCACAACTCGTCCACGGGAAGGCCAGTCACATCTACCACCGGGGAGCCGGCGTCCTCGCCGGTCTCCCGGTGCCGTTCGAGGCCACCCGTTACCACTCGCTCGTGGTCGAGCGTGACAGCGTCCCGTCGGTCCTGCGCGTCACCGCCGAGACAGCCGACGGCCTCGTCATGGGTCTCCGCCACCGCGAGCTCGACGTGGAGGGGGTCCAGTTCCACCCCGAGTCGATCCTCACGAGCGTGGGTCCCCAGCTTCTCGCCAACTTCCTCGCACGCTGCGCACAGCCGACGCTGACGGCCTGAGCACGCCGGGTCAGGCCGTCGCGACCTTCTCCAGCGGCTCCGCCAGCGGTACCGACCACCGGTCGGACCGTACGAGGAGGCGGATCTCGTCGCCGGTCTCCAGGAGACCCGTAGAGGGGAACACGAGCATTTCGTCCCCCCGCTTGACGGCCAGCGGAAGCGTCACGTCCCCCGCCTCGATCCTCTCGGTGATCTCCTCGACCGGGGTCGCAGCGGTGATCGAAACCGTCTCCCGCCGGGTCTGCCCGAGCTCGAGCCACAGGTCCCACAGGTGGATCTCGATCGGTCTCCCGTAGAGGATCCCCCCGCCGAAGCCCTCGAGCATCTCCTGCCTCGACCTCGTGAGCGACGAGCCCACTGCGGCCTGGACGGCACCGACGCCGAACAGCTCGCTCGCGAGCCGGGCGGCCAGCAGGTTCACCTCGGCGTTCGTGGTGAGCGCAAGCAGCGCGCCCGCCTTGTCCGCCTCGGCGTCGCGCAGTGTCTCCTCGTCGAGGACGTCGCCGTGCACCGCCGGGATACCCTCCTCCTGGGCCTGTCGGCACCGTGCGGCGTTCGCGTCCACGACCATCACCGGCCGCGACGACAGCATCTCGTGGGCCACCGCCCGCGCCGTCGGTCCGGCACCGACCAGGATGACGCCCCGGCGTTGGCTCTCGGTGCGGGCGAGCTCGCCGCGCCGGCGGAGCCAGCGCACACCGAGCGTCAGGAGGACCGGCACCGTCGCCGTCGCCGTGATCGCCACCAGGATGAGGACGGTGAAGATCTCCTGGGAGATGAGCCCGAGCTCGAACCCGATCGTCGCGACCACGATGTCGACGCCCCCGCGACTGTTCATCGCCGCCCCGACCGTGAGGCCCTCGCGCCAGCCGTGCCCGGTGGGGAGGTAGAGGAGGGCGGTCCCGACGGCCTTCCCGAGCACGGCGACGAGCAGGATCGTCACGAGCAGCAGAAGGTCGGTGCGGAAGACGTCGAACGTCGCACCGAAGCCGGCGGTCACGAAGAACACCGGTGCGAGGAACCTGATGGACACGGTGTCGAGAAGCCCCTCGACACTGCGGAAGTCCCGGGGGGCGAGAATGCTCTCGCGGACGACCATCCCCGCCACGAACGCCCCGAGGACCGCGTGCAGCCCGGCGAGCTCGGCGATCTCGGCGAACAGAAGGGTCACCGCGACGACGATCATGAACAGCAGGTTGCGGTCCCGGATCCGGCGGCGCTGCAGCCAGCGGCCGAACCACCGGGCCGGGCCGAGGGCGAGCAGTCCGACGACGACGAAGAAGCCCAGCGCCTCCGCCCCGACGCGGGCGGTCGCGGCGAGATCGAAGCCGCCGAGCTCGACCACAGCGATGATCGCGGAGAGGACGACGAGGGCGGCGGTGTCGGAGACGAGCGCACCCGCCATCAGCACGTAGGCGATGCGGGTCTCGAAGAGCTGCAGGTCGGAGAGGATCCGCGACTTCGTGACGATTGAGGTCACGGCGATCGTGCTCGCCACGAGCAGGGCCGCGATGGCGTCACCGCCGAAGAGCAGGACCGTGACGTAGCCGACGCCGAACGGGACCACGAAACCGCCACCGGCGGCGAGGAGACCCGGCACCGACGCTCTGCGGAGGTCGGACGCCTCCACATGCATCCCGATCGTGACCATCATGAGGATGATCCCGAGCTCGGCGATGACGTCGAGGGCGGCACCCGGGGTGAGGATGCCGAGCAGGGCCGGTCCGAGGAGGATGCCGACGAGGAGCTCACCGAGTATCGCGGGGAAGCCGATCCGTTCGACGAGCCGACCCGCGATCCAGGCCGAGAGCAGGACGAGCAGGAAGTTCCCGATCCGGATGTCGGGTGGCGCCTGCGTCTGGGCGAGCACCGTTCCCCACGCAAGCCCGGTCATCGTGCCGCTTCCCGTCTCACCGGCATGGGGTCAGCCGCCGCGGGCGTGGGCCCGCCTCGGGATGTCCGCAAGGTGGGCCCTCCCTGGCGGCGGTGGGCGGGGACGCTACCCGGTCAGGCACGGCTCAGCGCGAGAGGCGGCGGACGGCGTCGTCGACCGTCCGGACGGCGATGACCTCGAGGTCGGGCGGGGCGACGACGCGGGCCGCGTCGGCCTGGCCTGCCGGGGCGAGGAAGACGTCCGCGTCGGCGAGGACGGCGCCGCGGACCTTCTCCTCGATGCCGCCGATCGGGCCGATGCGCCCGGACAGGTCCACGGTCCCGGTCCCCGCGATGCGGCGGCCGGCGGTCAGGTCCACGGCGTCGAAGAGGTCGAAGACGGCAAGGGACAGCATCAGTCCGGCGGACGGACCACCGATCCGTGACCGGTTGACGATCTCGACGTCGGGCGGGAGCTCGATGCGCTGGTTCACGGTCTCGACGAAGATGCCGAGGCCCGCGCGCCCCTCGATGTCCGGCAGCGGTCCGAGCTCCACCGACCGCTGGATCGTCTGCTCGCCGCGCCGGACCGTGAGGTCGAAGACGTCGCCCGCCTCCGCCTCGCTCGTGAGGTTCGCGAGCTGGGTCGAGAGCTCGATGCGCCGGCCGTTCGCCTCGACGATGAGGTCCCCGCTCCTGAGCGAGCCCTCGGCCGGCGCGCCCTCGATCACGCCGACGACCCGGGCGCCGTCACCGCCGACCTGCACCTCCCGCCCCGCCAGCCGCAGCCCGACGGCGGCCGCGAGCTCCACGCTCTCGTTGAAGACCTGACGCTGCGCCTCGAAGAAGCGGTTCGGGTCGACCCCCGCCGGGATGACCTGCTCGCGGCGGGTGATGTCCTGGTAGCGGTCGAAGAGCGCGACGACCACGGCGGAGGTGGTGGCGTCGTCGCGAACGCGGACGGTCGTGATCATCAGCGAGCCGGTGAGCGGGTCGATCTCGCCGTCGACCTCGATCACCTCGGTGACGGGCGTGGCCGGGGCCGGCGAGAACACGACGAGTGGGAGGGGCACGGTGAACAACGCCCAGGCCACGATGCCGACGGATGCGCTGTAGAAGAGACGCCTCATGTCGTCTCTCCCGTGGCCGGCTGAGATCGACCCATCGCTCGCAGCCGCTCCACCGCCGCATCGACGTCCGCGGGGGTGAGCAGGCTCACGGGGCCGCCGTCATCGACGACCACGACCACGGCGGCCTCGAGCAGCGCGTCCAGCGCCTCGGCCATGGGGACGTCGGCCCGCACGGTCGGCACGTCGTCGATCGGGGTCATGACGTGCTCCAGGAGCAGTTGGGAACGACGGTCGCGGCTCGCCTTGCGCAGATCGCGCCCCCGGACGATCCCGACGGTGGCCCCCTCGCGCTCCACGGCACGGACGTCGGAGCCGTTGCGACCGAAGAGGCCGAGGGTCTCCCGCGCGGGGGTGTGTGCGGGGAGCGGCCGCCGCTCACGGTCGGCGAACGAGCCGACGTCGAGGTCGGCGAGCAGTCTCGCCACGTCGGCGTGCGCATGTTCCGCGGAGGCGGCGCGGAAGAGGAACCAGCCGATGAAGGCGTTGAAGAGACCCTCCGCGAGGCCTCGAAGCACCGTGGCCTGGTAGACGGCGACGATGACGATCAGCAGGCCGAGAGCCTGGCCGGCCCGGGCCGACAGACGCACCGCCCGCTCCCGGTCGCCGCTGAGCCTCCACAGCGCCGAACGGAGGACGCGGCCACCGTCGAGCGGCGCACCCGGCAGGAGGTTGAAGACACCGAGGACGAGGTTGATCCAGCCGAGCAGACCGGTGACGTTCGCCGCCGCGCGCAGGTCGAGTTCGTGCGCACCGGTCGCGAGGAGCCCGAACACGGCGGCGAGGACGAAGCTCGACCACGGACCGACCGCGGAGAGCGCGAACTCGTCGGCGGGACGGCGGACGTCGAAGCGCGTCTCGGTCACCCCGCCGAACAGGAAGAGGGTGATGCCGCCGACGTGGACGCCGTGGTGCATCGCCTCCAGTGCGTGGGCGAGCTCGTGGGCGAGGACGGAGGCGAAGAACAGGAGCGTCGTGACGAGGGCGAGCAGCCCGGCGACTGCCGGAGCGTGCCCGTACCTCGTCGTGAACTGGCCCCAGAAGGCCCCGAGGAAGAGCAGCGCGAGGACGAACCAGGAGGGATCGAGCCGGATGTCGACGCCGCGGATGGCGCCGATCCGCACCGCGTTCTTGAGCACGCGCGGACGCTACCGGAGGTCCCGAGAGGCCGCTGTCGCCGTCCGGCCGGACGCTCTCGTCCGGTCGTCCGGCAGCCACGACCCGGCCGGACGAGAGGGGGGGTTATGGTGGCGCACATGACGATCAACCAGGACCTCATCCGGAATCTCATCGACCTCCACGATCCGATCGGCGTCCTGTCCGTCTACGTCGGCATCACGCCCGAGCGCGCCGCAGAGCCGAAGCCGGGCTGGTCGATCGACGTGAAGAACCAGCTGCGCGAGCTCCAGCAGCGGACGAGGAACGAGGCGCCGCACGAACACTGGGTGGCGCTGTCGCGCCGCATCGAGGCGCTGAACGGAGACGTCGAACGGCTGCTGGACGCAGCCGAGCACGGACGCGGCCGGGCGCTGTTCGCGCCGGTCAGCGAGGACCGCGTGGAGCGGGTCGCCGTCCAGATCCCCTTCCGCGACCGGGTGATCTTCGACTCGCACCCCTACGTGCGCCCGCTCGTGGCCGCCGTCGACGAGGGACGGCCGGCGGGGATCGCCGTCGTCCACAAGCGCGGGGTCCGCGTCCTCGAGTGGCAGCTCGGGGAGGCGCGGGAACTGGCAGAGGAGGAGTTCACCATCGGGGGCCAGGACTGGCGCAAGAAGTCGGGACCGGCGCCCGCCCAGCCCCTCGACACGCGCCAAGGGGGCCAGAAGCGCGACCAGTTCGAGGAGCGCGTGGACGAGAACCGTCTCCGCTTCATCCGCGAAGAGGCACGCGGGGTCGCCGAGCTCGCGAACTCGACCGCGTGGGACCGGCTCATCGTCGCCGGCGACCCTCGCCTCACGAAGCCGTTCGCGGACGAGCTCAACCCCGTCGGGGGCGAGCAGCTGCAGGTCACGGACCTCTCGTGGGAGGACGCCGCACCCAATGTCATCGCCGAGCAGGCCTGGGAGATGCTGAAGGACCTGCAGCGGGAGCGCCAGCTCGCCCTCGTCGACGTGGCGCGGAACCGCGCGCTGTCCGGCGGCAACGGCGCGGTCGGCGTCGAGGACGTGCTCGCTTCGCTGAACGAGGGGCGCGTGGACCGGCTGGTCTTCGCCGTCGGGGCGCGGCTCAGCGGCTACCGGACGGGAGGCGGGATGCTCTACGCCCAGGAGAACTCGCCAGCCGCCCGGGGCGAGGAGCTCCTGAGCGAGCCGCATCTCGTGGAGCGCATGATCGCCCGAGCCGTCCAGACGGGCGGGACCGCGACACCGGTCGACGGCGAGGCGGCACAGCTCCTCGCGGACCACGACGGCGTGACGGCTCTCCTGCGCTGGTGACCCGGTCGCCGAAGCGCCGGGAGGTCACAACCGCTGCGGCGCGGTCCTCCGTCCGATGACGCGGTCGAGGACGAGTCCGCCGGCGACGAGCAGGAGAGCGCCGGTCACGAGCGGGCTCGCGTTCCACGCGCCAGCGAGCCGCCGCTCGGCCGCGATCGCCTTCCCGGGTGCCGGCGTCGGCCGAGCCGGTGGATCTTCCGCGGCGGGAGGCGCGACGGTCACCTCCGGGCCGGCGGCGATGAGCTCGGCGACCCGGTCGGGCGTGCCCTCGAGCGCCGCGTAGAGGTAGCGGCCGGGGCAGAGCGTGTCCGACCCCGTGTCGCGATGCCCCGCGATGGTCGGCACGTTCACCGTCCAGCCCTGCGGCCATCTCACGAGACGGGGGCTCTGGGTGTCGACCTCCACGCGAACCCGGCCGTGCGGGTCCACACCGTCGGCGGCGAACTTCCACGCGATGAGCGCTTCGACCGTCGCGAGCGAGGCCTCCGGCACAGGATGCGTCGCGAAGTCGCCGATCACCGCGACGCCGACCGCAATGCGGTTGAAGCCGGCGGCGTGGGCGCCGACGACCGGTCGCTCGATGCCGCCGGCGCGGCCCTCGTAGGCACGCCCGTACTGGTCGACGAGGAAGTTGTAGCCGAGGTCGTCGAAGCCCCGTTCCTCGACGTGGAAGAGGCACAGGGCCCGCACGACGTCGTCGGCGTCCTCCGGCCGGTAGTGCGGGTACATGACCGTGTGGTGGACCGACGCCATCTTGACCGCCCCGTACTCCGGTCGTCGGGCCGGCCGACACTCGCCCTTCGGGTCCCACGCCGAGCGGGGGACGATCTCGGGCCCCCCGGCGGCGACCGCGGCTCCCGCTCCGGGACGCGGCGGCTCGTAGGCCAAACCGTCGCCGCCCTCCATCTCGACGACGACGAGGTCGACCTCCGCCGAGCCGGGCGGGTCCACCGCACGGAGCTGGAGCGCCTCCGACCGACCGATCCAGATCGGCTCCGAGACGCCGTCGAGCGCCGCGTGGTCGTGGTGTTCGGCCTCGTCGCCGAAGTCGCTGGGCGGCTGCATGAGCTTCCACGGACCCCATCGGCCGTCGTGCCGGGCCCGGAGCTCCACCCGGTCGACGCCGTCGCCGCGAACGTCGGCGGCCACGAGCACCGCGGACTCGAGGGTCAGGACGTCGGAGAGGCGTACGCCGTCGTCGTCGGGTGGCGTCAGCGGGCCGACGCCGACGCGGTCGAGTCGTGACGTCGGCGCCGCGAGGTGGTGGTCGACCACGGGGGCGGCGAGGGCGGCACCGGCGGCGAGGAGGACCGTGAGGATCCTCACAGCCCTTCGTCGGCGTGGTCGAGCAGGTCGCCCCAGCAGTGGACCCCGGTGTGACGAGCGGCCGATGCTATCGGTCGATGTCCGTTCGTCCACCGGCCCGCAGATGCCTCTGGCGCCGCTGCCGGAGCGCTGTACGGTCGCGGCTGCGGAGGAGGGGCACGATGACGGCCGAGCGACTGCGGCAGTACCTGGACGAGAACGGTGTCGCCTACGAGGAGCACGAGCACGAGGAGGTCTTCACCGCCCAGGAGGTGGCGGCCGCCGAGCACGTGACCGGCTGGCGGGTCGCGAAGCCCGTCATGCTCCGGATGGGCGACGATCTCGTGATGGCGGTCGTGCCGGCGGCCGAGCAGGTCGATCTGGCGCGGGTGACCTCGGTGCTCGGCGGTGAGGTCCGCCTCGCCGACGAGAGCGAGTTCGGGGACGTCTTCAGCGACTGCGACCTCGGCGCGGAGCCGCCGTTCGGCGAGCTGTACGACGTTGCGGTGGTCGTGGACGAGCGGCTGACCGACGAGCCCGAGATCGAGTTCCGTGCCTGCTCGCACCGGCGCTCGATGCGGCTCTCGACCGAGGACTACCTGCGTGTCGCCGACCGGCCGGTCGCGGCGATCGGCGTTCCCGCGGACTGAGTGTCGGTCGCGACGTGGCGGAGAGGCATCCGATGTGGACGCTCGGGCTCGTCGGCGACACGATGCTCGGGAGGAAGGTGGCCGAGCGCCTCGCCGTCGACCCGCCGGATGCCCTGTTCTCCGACGAGGTCGTCGCCGCCGCCCGCCAGGCCGACGTCCTCGTCGCGAACCTCGAATGCTGCATCTCGGACCGTGGCGAGCGCTGGCCGGACCCTCGCAAGCCGTTCTTCTTCCGTGCGCCTCCGGTGTCCACGGAGGCGCTCCAGCTCCTGGGCACGACCGCCGTGACCCTGGCGAACAACCACGCCCTCGACTTCGGGGACGACGCGCTCTCCGACACCTTCGCGCACCTCGATGCCGCGGGCATCGCCCACGTCGGCGCGGGTCCGGACGTCGCTGCCGCCCGCGAACCCACCGTGCTCGAGGCCCCGGAGGCGCGGGTCGCGGTCGTCGGGCTGACCGATCATCCGGCCGACTTCGCCGCCGCGCCGGACTCACCCGGCGCCGCCTACGCGGACCTCGACGGGGGGGTGCCGGGCTGGGTCGGCGAGGCGGCCGGTCGAGACGACGCCGACGTGGTCCTCGTCACCCCGCACTGGGGCCCGAACATGACGACGCGGCCGGTCCCCCACGTCCGTCGGGCCGCAGATGAGCTCGTCGGCGCGGGTGCGCACCTCGTCGCCGGCCACTCGGCGCACGTGTTCCACGGTGTGGGCCGGATCGGGGAGACGCCGGTGCTGTTCGACCTCGGCGACTTCATCGACGACTACGCGGTCGATCCCGTCAGGCGCAACGACCTCGGGCTCCTGTGGCTCGTCCACTTCGATGCCACCCGGCCGGTCGGGCTCGAGGCGGTGCCGCTGTTCCTCGACTACTGCCACACCCGCCTCGCCGACGAGGCGGAGGCGGCGGTGATCGGTGCGTCGTTCTCCGAGCGCTGTGCGGACCTCGGCACGACCGTCGAGCAGCAGGACGGCCGCTTCGTCGTCCAGTTCAGCTGAGCCCACGGGCCCATAGGATCGTCCGATGCCCGGCTCGACTCGACGTTCCCGCCCGCTCGTCGTCGCGCATCGTGGTGCGTCCACGGAGGCGCCGGAGCACACCCGCGCCGCCTACGACGCGGCCGTGGCCGCGGGGGCCGATGCGGTCGAGGTCGACGTCCGCCTCAGCCGCGACGGCGTTCTCGTCTGCGTCCACGACGCCGATCTCGAGCGGGTGGCGGGGCGTCGGGGGCGGGTGGACGAGCTGACCCTCGACGAGCTGCGGGGCCTCGACATCGGGAGCTGGTTCAACCGCGCACGCCCCGACCGTGCGCGGGACGTCTACGCACGCGAGCGGATCGTGACCCTCGAGGAGGAGCTCGCCCACGTCGACGAGGCCGACGTGGGCATCGTCGTCGAGTTGAAGGAACCCGACCTGACCGGCGGGCGGATGGAGGCGGCGCTCGTCGAGCTTCTCGGTCGCCGCGATCTCCTCGCCGCCCCGCGCGGACGTCTCGTCGTCGAGACCTTCGATCGCGGGGCGCTCGTGCGGCTGCACCGCCGTGCGCCGGAGATCGCGCTCGGCCTCCTCTGGTTCGACGAGGCCGACGCGGGGCTCGCGGACACACCTCCGGACTGGCTGGAGGTCTCGGGCCCGAACCTCTATGCGCTCTTCGCGTCCGACGGGCACGTGGAACGCATGCACGCCTCAGGACGGACGGTCTACGTGTGGACGGCGGACGACGAGGAGGAGGTGGCTGCGCTCGTCGAACTCGGCGTCGACGCGATCGTCACCAACCGGCCGCGCGCGGTGGTGACACAGATGACGAGGCAGGGGTTCGGGGGGCTCGAGTAGTCGAGCGCAGCCCCACACGTCTCTCGAATGCTGCGTGAGGCGCAGCCCCCCGACTGCTAGTCGCCGCCCTCGGTCTGGTCGGGCGTCGGCTCGTTGGTCGGCTGCTCCGACGGCGACCCGGACGGCTCCCCGCCGTCCGTCGGCTGCTCCGTCGGCTCCGGCGGCGCCTCCGGTCCGCGGCTGACGACGATGGTGACCTCCGTGCCCTTCGGCTGCTCCGTGCCGCCCTGGGGCTCCTGGCGGATGACGTTGCCCTCCTCCACCGAGTCCGAGAACTCGTGGATGACGAGGGGGCGGAACCCACGCTCCTGCAGGAGGAAGCGGGCGTCGGACTCGAGCAGCCCCTCCAGATGGGGGACGATCTCGGTCTCCTCGCCGGCGCTCACGACGAGCGTCACGGTGGAGCCGATCGGCACCGACCGCCCGGCTGGGGGCTCGGTGCGGATGACGCGGCCGCGTGCGATCTCGGTCGAGAACTCCGTGCGACGCTCGCCCACGACGAGCTGGGCTGCGCGGAGCTCGGCCCTGGCGTCCTCTTCCGAGAGGTCCTCGACCGGTGGGACGACGACGGGCTGCGCCCCCTTCGACGTGACCAGACGGACGACGGTGCCGTCCTCCACCTGCATCCCGGCGTCGGGGTCCTGTGACACGACCCGCCCGCGGGAGATCTCGGAGCTGTGCTCCTCGCCGACGAACGCGAACCGCAGCCCTCGGGCCTTGAGCGTCGCCTCCGCCTGGTCGGGCGACAGGTTGCGCACGGTCGGGACCGTCCGGAGGAGCGTCTGCTCACCACCGGTGATGAAGCCCGCGAGGAACCAGATCCCGGCCGCGACCGCGAGGATCGTGAGGATGCCGAGGCCGACGTAGCCGACGGTGTGGCGGCGGCGCTCCTGGCGCTCGGTGAGCGGCGGGCGCGCCCCCGTGGTCACGATCGGGTCGTCCAGCTCGGCGGTCTCGTCGAGTCCCAGGACCACCGGCGCCGAGACGGGCTGGCCGGCACGCGCCCGGAGGAGGTCGTCGCGCATCGCGCCGGCGTTCGGGTAGCGGTTGGCCGGGTTCTTGGCCATCGCCTTCATCGCGATGGCCTCGGCCCCGGCGGAGATCGTCGGGTCCCACTCGCGGGGCGGGATCGGGGTCTCCTGGACGTGCTGGTAGGCGACCCCGACGGCGCTGTCGCCCTGGAACGGCTGGTGGCCGGTGAGCATCTCGTAGAGGACGACCCCGAGCGAGTAGACGTCGGATCGGACGTCGACCGCCGTCCCCTGCGCCTGCTCGGGCGAGAGGTAGGCGGCGGTGCCGAGGACCGCGGCGGTCTCGGTGACGGTGTCGCTCGCGATCGCCCGTGCGATGCCGAAGTCGGTGACCTTCACGGTCGCGTCGTCGGCGATCAGGATGTTGCCGGGCTTCACGTCGCGGTGGACGAGGCCACGCGCGTGCGCGAAGGCCAGGGCGCCGCAGACCTCGGCGCAGACCTCGACCGCCCGCTCCTCGGTCAGCTCGCCGTGCTGCAGGACCTGCTGGAGCGAGCGCCCACGGATGGGCTCCATGACGATGAAGGCGAGGTCGCCGTGCCGCCCGGTGTCGTAGACGGCGACGATGTTCGGGTGGCTGAGCGATGCCGCCTGCTGCGCCTCGCGGCGGAAGCGGCGCTGGAACTGCTCGTCGCCGCTGAAACGCGGCGAGAGCACCTTCACCGCGACCTCGCGTTCGAGCGTGAGGTCGACGCCGACCCACACCTCGGCCATGCCGCCACGGCCGAGGAGCTGGTCGAGCCGGTATCGCCCCGCCAGCAGCCGCTCCGCGCTCTGCGTGCGGCCGCCATCCGAGGTGCTGGAGGACACGGGTCGGGATCCTCGAAAGGAGGTCGTCGTAAGGAGGTCTGAACGGTCGCACACGGTACCAGGGAGTCCAGGCCGGACCGGGTTCTCCTGCGTCTCGGCCGACGCCTACGAGCCCAGTGCGGCCTCCATGACGGCGCGCGCGATCGGGGCGGCGTCCACGCCCCCCGTCGCGTCATCCCCGGCACTGGGGAGGACGACGGCCACGGCGACCTGCGGCGAGATTCCGCCTCCCTCGGCCCGCGAGCCGGCGAAGCCCACGAACCAGGCGTGGGAGGGCATGTCCTCGCCGGGGTCGGCCGTCCCGGTCTTGCCCCCCACGATCGCGCCGTCGATCGCGGCGCGTCGGCCCGTGCCCTCGCCGACGACCCGGACCATGAGGTCCTGGAGCGTCCTCGCGGTCTCGCGGCTCACCGCCTGTGCGGTGAAGGAGCCGTCGACCCAGGGCCCCGAATCCGGTCCACCGAGCGGTCGTCCCGAGGGGTCGAGGATCTCCTCGACGACGTACGGGCGCATGAGCACGCCGTCGTTCGCGATCCCCGCCGCGACCATCGCCATCTGCATCGCGGTGGCCTGCACGTCGCGGGCGCCGATAGAGGACTGGGCGGTGGCGGGCGCGTCGAGGTCACGCGGGATCACGCTCTCCACCCCGCCCAGGACGTAGGGGAGCCGCCGGTTGAAGCCGAAGCGCTCCGCCATGTCGACGAGCCGCTCGGCGCCGAGCTCCACTCCGAGCCGCGCGAAGACCACGTTGCACGAGACCACGAGCGCCTCCGCGAGCGTGAGGGTCCCGCCGCCGGCGCACGTCCCCCGGCCGAAGTTGCGGATCGCCCGGGTCGTGTTCGGCGGCGTGTACGCCGCGGAGTCGTCGAACCGTGTGTCGGGCGTGATCCCCCGCTCGAGCGCGCTCGCGGCGACGATCAGCTTGAACGCGGAGCCCGGTTGGAAGCGCCGCTCGATCGCACGATCGGCGAGAGGATCGTCGGGCGCCTCCTGGAGCTGCTCCCAGTAGGCCCGGATGTCCTCGAGGTCGTGGCTGGAGAGCCGGTTCGGGTCGTAGCCGGGCGTGCTCACGTGGGCGAGGACGGCACCGGTCGTCGGGTCGAGCGCCACCACCGCGCCGGTGCGGCCGGCGAGCGCCTCCTGCGCCGTCGCTTGCACCCGGGGGTCGATGGTGAGCCGGAGGCTGTTGCCGACCGGGTCGCGCTCGCCGAGGAGCTCCGCGAGGTTCTGGGCGAGAAGGTCCGTCGAGGTGCCGATCAGCTCCTCGTTGAGGGCGCGCTCGATGCCGTCGCGCCCCAGCAGGACCGAGTAGTAGCCGAGAAGGTGCGCATAGCGGAACGGCGGGTCGTAACGGCGGACGTACTTCAGGTCGCCGCCGGTGGGCTCGCTGAACGCGATGCGGCGGTCGCCGACGACGATCGCGCCGCGCTCGATCCCGTACTCGGCGACGAGCAGCCGGCGGTTGGCGGGATGGTTCGCGAACTCCTCCGCCCGAAGGAGCTGGATGACGTTGAGGTTGACGAAGAGCGCCCCGAACAGCAGCAGCATCACGAGGGAGACGCGGCGGATCTGGCGGGTCATCGCCGCTCCCCCGAGCCGACGCGCGCCTGCCGCCGGCCGGTGTCGCTGAGCCGGACGAGCAGAGCGAGGAGGAGGTAGTTCGAGATGAGGCTCGAGCCGCCGTAGGACACGAACGGCAGGGTGATCCCGGTGAGCGGGACGAGGCGGGTGATGCCGCCGATGATGACGAACACCTGGAGGGCGATGATGGTGGCGAAACCGGCCGCGAGCAGGCTGCCCTCCTCGTCGGGGGCGGTGAGCGCGATCTTGTACCCGCGCATGACCACGATGAGGAAGGCGATGAGGATCGCCGTCGCTCCGAGGAGCCCGAGCTCCTCCCCGAGCACGGCGAAGATCGCGTCGGTCGCCGCGGCAGGGACGTCGGGATGGCCGAAGCCGAGCCCGGTGCCGGTGAGTCCGCCCGTGCCGAGCCCGAAGAGCGACTGCGCGATCTGGTAGCCGGCGCCCTGCACGTCCTGCCAGGGGTCGAGCCAGATCGCGAACCTGCGCTGGACGTGGTCGAAGGCGGTGTAGGCGATCGCCCCGCCCACGACGAACACGGCGAACCCGATCGTGGGGTAGGCCGCCCGGCCCGTCGCGATGTAGAGCATGGTCACGAAGACCCCGAAGAAGAGCAGGCTCGAGCCGAGGTCGCGCTGCGCGACGAGGATCCCGATCCCGCCGATCGCGGCCACGACCACCGGGGCGAGGTGACGGGCCGGTGGCACCAGGAGCGGTCCGACGCGGGTCGTCGCGACCGACAGCAGCGCGCGCTTGCGGTCGAGGTACCCGGCGAGGAACACCACGAGCGCGAGCTTGGCGATCTCGCCCGGCTGGAACGAGAGCGGACCCGCCCGGACCCACAGGCGCGCGCCGCGGACCTCGTCGCCGAAGCCGGGGATGAGGGGCAGGAGGAGAAGGGCGATGGCGACGAGCCCGGCGGTGTAGCCGTAGCGGGTGAGCTGCCGATGGGAGCTCACGGCGATGAGGGTGAGGGCGAAGAGGCCCACGCCCGTGACCGTCCAGGTGGTCTGGGCGACGGCCAGGTCGGTGCCGTTCGCGAAGTCGAGCCGACGGATGAGGACGAGTCCGAAGCCGTTGAGGAGGAAGACGGTCGGCAGGAGCACCGGGTCCGCCAGCGGTGCGAACCGCCGGATGGCCGCGTGGGCGAGCAGGGCGAGCGACGCCAGCGCGACGGAGTACACGACCGTGGCGCGCGTGATCTCACCGACCTGGGCGAGGACGACGAGGGCGTAGGCGCCGAGGACGACGACGAGCGCGAGCAGAAGGAGACGCGCCTCGGTGCCGCGGACGGTCGGCCCACCCGCAGTGGCGGTCTCCCCCCGACTCACTCCGTGCCCGCCTCTCCCTCGTCCGGCTCCGGCGTGTCGCGTGGTGCGCTGCGGATGATCTGCCGCGCATCGGCGAGGTCCGCGGCGGCGACGCCGTCGCGGAGCCGCTCCTCGACGTACCAGTCCTGGATGTCGTCCACGGTCACGGTCGAGCGCTCCGCGACCCAGAAGAGCTCGACCGGGCCGACCGATGCGGGGACGCCGTGGTAGATCGCGACGTCGTCGCCCTCGATGCCCACGAAGTAGGAGCGGGACAGGAGCCCCCTGCCGCCGAACCATGCCGCGGTGCCGAGCGCGGCGAGCACGGCCACGGTGGCGACCGCACGCTGCCACCGTCCGGTCGGCTTGCGCTCCTCCTCCTCGCCGCCGTGCTGCGGCCGCCCGAAGACGCCGAGCCGACGGATCGTCGCCGCCCAGTGTTCCCCCGTGTCGACGCCGTCGCGATCAGGGCGGATCAGCGTCGCCGGGGAGGCGCCGTCCGGGCTGGCCCCGACGTCGTCGGCCATGAAGCGGACGAGCACCACCGTGATGTTGTCGGGTCCGCCGCGGGCGTTCGCCGTTGCGACCAGCTTGTTGGCGGCGTCGTCCGCGTCCGCTGCCCGGGTCAGGACGTCGAGGATCTCCTCGTCGGACACGGGACCGGTCAGCCCGTCGGAGCAGAGCAGGACCTGGTCGCCGTCGAGGAGGTCGATCGTCAGCGTGTCGACGTGGAGCTCGGGGTCGACGCCGATCGCCCGCGTGATGATGGAGCGCTGCGGGTGGTAGGCGGCCTGCTCGGAGGTGAGCTGACCCTCTTCCACCAGTTGGGCGACGAGCGTGTGGTCCCTCGTGAGCTGGGTCAGAGCGCCGTCGCGGACGAGGTACGCGCGCGAGTCGCCGACGTGGCCGACGTGGAGCCGGCGGCCCTCGAGGATGATCGCGGTGAGGGTCGTGCCCATGCCATGGAGGTCGGGCTGCGCGGCCGCCTTCGAGGCGACCGCCGAGTTGGCGGCCAGGATCGCGTCGAGCAGTGCCTCGCGGGTCCTTGCGGCATCGGGGAAGACCCGCCCGTCGAGGGCCTCGACCGGCAGGAGCGCGGTCGCCGACGCCACGTCCCCGGCGAGGTGGCCGCCCATCCCGTCGGCGACCGCGAAGACGGCGTCGCCGCCATAGAGGGCATCCTCGTTGCGCTTCCGGACACGCCCTTGATCGGTGACGGCGGCCACGTCGAGCCGTCTCATTGGTCCCCCGCGCGGGTCATCGGCGCACCTCGACCCGTGTCTTGCCCAGCCGGAGCTGGTCGCCCGCCGACAGCAACGTCGGTTGGGTGACCTTGGCGCCGTTCAGGTACGTCCCGTTCGTGGAGCCGAGATCACGGACCGCCCAGCCGTCGTCGGTCGGCGTGACGAGCGCGTGCTCGTCCGACGCGTAGACGTCGTCGAGCTGGACGGTCATGGATGGAGCACGACCGAGGGTGACCTGCTGACGGTCCAGCGGCACGACCTGGGGCCGGTCGTCGGG
>JBOHEE010000511.1:0-8009 GCA_050700895.1 Nitriliruptorales bacterium
GCCTCCCGGTCTCCCGGGAGGATCTCGATGGTGGGCGCCTCGAGCGGCTCGCCGCCGAGGTCGCGGATGCGGCCCGCGAGCCGGGAGGCCTGCTGACGCGCCCGGGGGACGAGCACGGTGACGCCGACGAGCGACCGCTCGCTCACGGCCCGCCCATCGGGACCTCGTAGTCGGTCCGGCGCAGGCGGTCGACGATCTCCTGCCCACCGCGGGCCAGGAGGTCCTCCGCGAGGGTCCGGCCGAGCAGCTCCGGGTCGTTCGGGGCGGCCTGCGCGCTGCCGCGGACCATGCGGGTGCCGGAGGGGTCGGCGATCATCCCGAGCAGCTCCAACCGGCTGCCGCCGTCGACCTCCACGAGGTCGGCGTGCGCCCCGATCGGCGCCGTGCAGCCGCCTTCGAGGCGCGCGAGGAAGGCCCGTTCCGCACGCACGAACGTCCGCGTTGGTTCGTCCTCGATCGCGTCGAGCGCTGCGATCGTCTCCGCGTCGTCGTCACGGCACTCGACCGCGAGCGCCCCCTGGCCGGGGGCGTGGAGAAGCTCGCCGTGCTCGAACGCGATGCCCTTGAGGGGGAGATCGGTGCCGCCCAGCCGTGCGAGCCCGGCGACAGCGACGACGACCGCGTCGAGGTCGCCCTCCGCGACCTGCCGGAGCCGCGTGTCGAGGTTGCCGCGCAGCGGCTGGACGAGGAGGTCGCGCCGTGCCCGCTGGAGCTGTGCGCGGCGGCGGGCGCTCGACGTGCCCACCGCCGCTCCGCGCGGCAGGCCGGCGAGTCTGACGCCCTCCCGGGTGACGAGGAGGTCGCGAGGATCCTCGCGGGCAGGAACCGCGCCGATCAGCAGCCCGCGGACGCGCTCGGTCGGCAGGTCCTTGTAGGAATGGACCGCGCAGTGGGCGCGTCCGTCGAGGACCGCCTCCCGGACGCCGTCGACGAACAGGCCCTTCGCATCGAAGGCCTCGACCGCCCGGTCGGGGTGCTCGTCACCGGTGGTGGCGAGGGGGACGAGCTCGGCGGGTCGGCCGGTCGCGGCCTCGAGCGCCCGTGCGACGAGCGATGCCTGCGCGCGCGCGAGGGTGCTGCGGCGCGTGGCGATGCGGAGCGACGTCACTCGTCGAGGTCGAACAGCTCGCGCAGGGCCATCGCGTACGACTCGGCGCCGCCGCGGTCGGCGAGCTCCTTCAAGCGCACGGTCGGGTCGTGGAGGAGGGTGCTGATGATCCCGCGTGTCAGCGCCTCGACGACCTCGCGCTCCCGCGGGTCGAGGCTCGAGAGCCGTGAGCCGAGCCTCTCGAGCTCGGCCTGCCGGACCCCCTCCGCGCGCTCGCGCAGCGAGACCACCGTCGGCTCGACCTGGACCGCGCGCATCCAGGCGGAGAAGCGGGCCGCCTCCTCGTCGACGACCTCCTGCGCCGCCTCGAGCACCTCGGCGTTCGGCGAGGAGTCGTGGACGCGGCGGATCGTCTCCAGGTCCACGAGGGTGACGCCGGCGAGGTCGGCACAGCCCGGGTCGACGTTCCGCGGCAGGCCGAGATCGACGAGGACGAGCGGCCGGTCGGGGCGCTCGCGGATGGCGGCATCGACCGTGGCCGTCCCGACGACCGGCACAGGGGCGCCCGTGCAGCAGACGACGAGGTCCGCCGCCGTCAGCGTCGGGCGCAGCTCGTCGTCGGCCACGTCCCCGTTGACGCGGGCGGCGAGCCGGACCGCCTTGTCGCGGGTCCGGTTCTGGACGAGCACGCGTGCGACCGGCTCGCGGGCCAAGCGGTCGGCGGCGAGGCCGCCGAGCGCGCCGGCGCCGAGGATGGCGACCGTCAGCCCCTCGAGGCCGCCCTCCCACTCCTGGGCGGCGGTGTCGATGCCGATGTCGACCATCGAGGAGGCGCCCTCGTCGAGTGTCGTCTCCTGTCGGACGCGCCGCGCCGCCCCGAGCGCACGCTCGAACAGGCGCTGGAGGAGGCTGCCGATCGTCGCCTCCTCGGTCGCGACCCGGGCGGCGTCCTTGACCTGGAGCGCGACCTGGCGTTCGCCGACGACCACCGAGTCGACGCCGGCGGCGACCGCGAACAGGTGCGCCGCGGCCTCGTGCTCGTAGTACGCGTAGTGCGCGTCGACGATCGTGGCGGCGTCCGCGCCGGCGCGGTCACCGAGCCACGTCACGATCTCGTGCAGTCCCGCGTGGAAGCGGGTGACGTGGGCGTACACCTCGACGCGGTTGCAGGTGGAGAGCACGGCGGCGCCGAGCACGTGCTCGAGCTCGAGCACCGAATGGAGCGCCTTCGCCTGCTCCTCGGACGGGATCGCGACCTTCTCGAGCAGCGCGAGATCGGCCGTTCGGTGGTTCAGGCCGACGACGAGCAGGGACATCTCACTCCACGGGACGGCGAGGCGCGGCGGTGGAAGCGTGCCGTGCCTCGCCACTGCTGTCCAACCGCCCGCGACGGCGCTCGTGGTACGCGAGGATGCCGAGCTCGGTGGAGAGGTCGACCCGCCGGACGACGATGTGCTGGGGGACGTCGAGGTGGGTCGGTGCGAAGTTCAGGATGCTCGTGATCCCCGCCTCGACGAGGCGCTCGGCGACGCCCTGCGCGGCCTCGACCGGCACGGTGAGCACCGCGATCGAGACGCCGCGGTCGGCGACGATCGCGTCGAGGTCGTCGATCGGCTCGACGACATGGCCCGCGACCGTGCGGCCGACGGTCGCGGCGTCGGCGTCGAGCAGGGCGACGATCGCGAAGCCGCGCTCGCCGAAGCCGCGATAGCTGGCGAGGGCGCGCCCGAGGTTGCCGACGCCCACGAGGACGACGTTCCAGTCCTGGGTGAGCCCGAGGACGCGCGAGACGTGGCTCGACAGGTCGTCGACGCGGTAGCCGACGCCCCGGGTCCCGTAGGAGCCGAAGAACGACAGGTCCTTGCGCACCTGGGCGGGATTGACGCCGGCGGCCCGGCCGAGGTCGCGACTCGACACCGTGGCGACCCCGGCGTCGTCGAGGTCCGTCAGCGCACGGAGGTAGCGCGGGAGACGCGCGACCGTCGCCGCGGGAACCTCGCCCTGATGACCGCGACGGCCCATCAGCGTCCCCGCTGCGCGTCGCGGACAGCGGAACGGATGCGACCGGGCTCGACCCGGCCGGCGGCGGCCTCGCGCCCCTCGACGACGACGACCGGCACGCGGTCCCCGTAGCGCTCCATGAGGGCAGGATCGCGGTCGACGTCGACGAGCCGCACCTCGGCCGCTCCCGACTCCTCCCTGGCCAGCCGCTCCGCCTGCTCGCACAGGCCGCAGTCCTCGCGGGTGAAGACCTGGACGAGCGGCGGCGGCCGTGCCTCGGCCGGCCGCGTCGTGCGGACGAAGCCCGCGTACATGATCGCGACGCCGACGGCGAAGGCGACCGCGTGGCTCGCGGTCTCGCCGACGAAGGCGAAGGCGCCGCCCGACGCCGCGACGAGCACCCCGATCGCGATGAGGATGTTGCCGACGACGAGGTGGGGCTGCTGCCTGCCGCGCAGCCGGATCGCGCTCGCCACCCCCCCGACGACGACGAGGGTGGCGCCGAGCGCGTTGGCCCCGATGGCGAGCCCTCTGATGACCGGCGCGAGGAGCTCCGAGCCCTCCGGGAGCCGGTCGGTGGGCAGCGGTCCGGACAGCGCGGCGCCGAGGACCGCGAAGGTCGCCGCCACGGACAGGGTGACGACGAGCAGGACCGAGGCGGCGTCGGCGGCCTCGCCACGGCCGGGGACGAGGATCGCCCCCCACAGGACGGCGAGGACGATGCCGGGCAGGAAGCGGGCGGCGTCGTCTGCCGTGGACGCGGGGACCGCGAGCAGCAGCGCGACGACCAGCGCGGTGACGCCGAGCACGCGCAGCGCGACCGGGTCACGGGACGCGGTGTGGACGGTCCCGAGTGCGAGCCACGGCACGGTGAGGACGGCGCCGAAGAGGTAGAAGACGCGGAACCAGCCGCTCGTCCAGCCGGCTCCCGCGCCGACGGCGAGGGCGGCGGAGGCGACGGCGAACATCGCGAGCGCGAGGCTCCACGAGACGAGCGCGCGACTCACCCGTCCCCGCGCCACGTAGCGCCGCGCGAGCGAGACCGAGAAGATGGCGGCGACGAGCGCCGCAGCGGCAGCGACGACGGCTTCGGTCACGCCGTGCCCCCTCTGAGCGCGCCGCGTCTGACCTTGCCGGTGGGGGTGGTCGGCAGCGCCTCGACCACCTCGACGACCGTCGGCTGCTTGAAGCGGGCCAGCCGGCCGTCGCACCAGCGGAGGGCGTCCTCGGCGGTGATCTCGGTGCCGACCCGCGGGACCACGAAGGCCTTCACGGCTTCGCCGCTGCAGGGGTGGGAGACGCCGACGACGGCCGCCGCGGCCACGTCGGGATGCTCGTGGAGCACCTCCTCGATCTCGCGCGGGTAGACGTTGAAGCCCGAGACGATGACGAGGTCGTCGGTGCGGTCGACGAGGTGCAGGTCGCCGTCGGCGTCGAGGATGCCGATGTCGCCGGTGCGCAGCCAGCCGTCGGCCGTCAGCACCTCTGCGGTGGCCTCCGGATCGTTCCAGTAGCCGCGGAACACGTTCTCGCCTCGGACCCACACCTCTCCGGGGTCGCCCTGCGGCACGTCGGCGCCGCCGTCGACGACGCGCAGTTCGACGCCCGGCAGCGGCCGCCCCACCGCGCCGGGCTTCACCGCTCCCCCGACCGCGCTGCTGGCCACCGCCGGGGACGCCTCGGTCAGGCCGTAGCCCTCCCAGACGGTGAGGCCGAGCTCGCGTTCGCAGCGCTCCAGGACCGCACCCGGGAGCGCCGCCGCACCCGACACGGCCGCACGCACGTGCGAGAGATCGCGCTCCGCCACCCCCGGCGTCTCGAGCCACGCGACGTACATCGGCGGCGCGCCGAGGATCACGCTGACCCGATGGCGCTCGACGTCGTCGAGAGCCGCGACCGGGTCGAAGCGCTCGACGAGGAGCAGGGTGGCGCCCACACGAACGGCAAGGCCGAGACCGACGTTCAGGGCGTAGATGTGGAAGAGCGGCAGCGCAAGGAGGACGACGTCGCCCTCCTCGATCGCGAGCGGCGTCGCCAGCGCCTGGTCCTGGTTCGCGGCGAGGTTGCGACGGGTCAGAATCGCCCCCCTCGGGCGCCCCGTCGTACCCGAGGTGTAGACCAGCGCGGCGACGTCGTCGGGATCGCGGTCGACCGCCGCGGCCTCCCGTGTGCTCGTGAACGCGCTCCAGGCCACGACGTCCGGACCCTCGCGGTCCACCAGCACGACGTGCTCGAGGGCAGGGGTCCGGTCTCGGACGGCGAGGACGAGCTCTTCGGCGGCCTCGCCCGCGACGAGCACGCGGGCGCCGCTGTCGACGAGGACGTGCTCGGCCTCGCGACTCGTCACGCCGGTGTGGAGCGGCACGGCGGTCGCGCCCGCCCGCAGGGCGCCGAGGAAGGTGGCGACGAACGCCGGGGTGTTGCCGAGGAGGATCCCCACGCGGTCGCCGGGGGCGACGCCGAAGCCCTGCAGCCCCCGCGCGACCGCGTCGGCGCGGCCGTCCAGCTCCCGGTAGGAGATCTCCTGTCCCTCCCACAGGAGCGCCGGCCGGTCGGGCACCCGCGCGGCGGTCTCGGCGAGCCGCGCGGCGAGGTCAGGCCGTTCGCCCACGATCCTCCTCCCCTGCCGCCCGCCGTCCGAGCCTACTTGGGGGTTCGGGGGACTCTAGGAGGGTGGTGTCCGACGTGGTGTGCGGCCAGACGTGCGCCAGAGTCGGACACCAGCCTCCTAGAAGTCGAGTGGCCTCTCCAAGTCTCCTTGGGCGCGAGCCGCAGTACCTCGACTGATCGTGCGGCCCGGCCCACCGAGAGTCGCGCCCTGGCGACCACGGCGGTCGTTACTCTTCGGGGCGTGACCCTGCGCCTCCTCGCCTCGACCGGCCCCCTCTTCGCCCGCGCCCTCGACTGGTCCCTCGGGGTCATCGCCGAGGCCGGCTACGACGCCGCGGAGCTGATGGTCACCCAGGACCCGGCGACCCAGGACCCGGAGCGGGTGCGCGCCGCCGCCGATCGGGAGGGAATCCCGGTCTCGGTCGTTCACGGACCCTTCCTGCTGCTGACGCGGCGCGTGTTCGGGGTCGACCTGCTCGAGAAGGCACGACGCTCGCTCGAGCTCGCGGCCGGGGTGGGCGCGCACCTCATGATCGTGCATCCCCCCTACCGGTGGCAGCGGCGCTTCCACTCCTGGCTCCTCGAGGAGGCCGACGACGAAGCCGCGGGCCTCGGGACGCGGGTCGGCGTCGAGAACCTCTACCCGGTGCCGCTCGCGGGGCGGTCGGTCCGCTTCCACCGTTACACCGATCCGCAACACCTGACGCCGTTCCACCACCTCGTCCTCGACACCAGCCACTTCGGGGTCGCGGAGGTCGACATCGTCGAGGCTTGGGATGCGCTCGGTCCCGCGGCCGCCCACCTCCACGTCTCCGACTACCGCGGGCAGGGGCGTGACAGCCATGCCCCCCTCGGCCACGGGGTCCTGCCGGTCGGGGAGTTCCTCTCGCGCGTCTCGGAGGACGGCTACGGGGGAGAGATCACCCTCGAGCTCGACTGCCGCCGCTATCTCGACGACCGGGTGGCGCTCGTCGGCTACCTCCGCCAGGAACGCGAGAAGACGCTCGCGCTGCTCGCCGGGGAGGCCCCGGAGGCGGTTCTCGGGCGTCCCGACCGGGTCGGCGTCGCCCCGGGCGAATCGGACTAGTCACATCGGACGGCCTTGAGCAGGGGGAAAGGGCCCGATAGGGCAGGTAACCGAGTGGGCGGACCGGCGTACGCTGGGTGACGGTCTGCGGTCGGAACGAGCGACGGAGCGGAACGGAACGGTGCGACGAGGGACAGCGATCATCCTGGTCGCGCTCTTCCTGGTAATCATCGTGGCGACGGTGGTGCAGTTGCTGCGGGCGCAATCGCTCGGGCCATGACGGGCCGCCGGCCGGAGGCGTGTGAGTAGCCGGACACTGGACCCAGAGCTCGTCGACCTCGTCGCCAGAGCGCAGAACGGCGACGGGGAGGCGTTCGCGCGCATCTACGACCGCTATCTCGACCAGATCTACGGGTTCGTCTACTCGAAGGTCCGCAAGCGTGAGCTCGCGGAGGACCTGACCTCCGACGTCTTCCTGCGCGCCCTGCGGAGCCTGCCCCGGTTCAGCTGGCAGGGGGTGGACCTCGGCGCGTGGCTCGTCACGATCGCACGCAACCGCGTGACCGACCACTTCAAGTCCGCACGGGTGCGCCTCGAGCACCCGACGGACGACGTGGCGGTCCACGATCGGTCGACGCCCGACGTCGACGAGCTCCCCGAAGCGGCGCTCGTGATGAGCGACGTTGCGAACGCGCTCCATGCCGCGATCCGGCTCCTGAGCGACGACCACCGGGAGGTGCTGGAACTGCGCTTCGTCCAGAGCCTCTCGGTCGCGGAGTCGGCCGCGGCGATGGACCGGACCGAGGGCGCGATCAAGGCGCTTCAGTACCGCGCCCTGCGCGCCCTGGCCGTGATCGTGAACGAGGATCCGTCGTTCTCCGAGGAGATGCTCACGTGAAGGGGTTCTGGGGCCTCAAGAAGTGGAGCGCGGCCAGACGAGCCGCGCGGAGCCGCATGGAACGCAAGGCCCCAGACTTCGTTGCGCGTAACGATGGCGTCGCCCCCTCGTTGGATTGGGTTGGGGGAGGCACCACGCTGATGGACAGAGACATGGAGCGACTCGCAGAGCTCCTCGAGGGCGACGCGCGCCCGGGGGAGGACATGCCGGAGCTGGCCGAGCTGGCCCAGTTCGCCTCGGCGCTCCGGGAGGTCCCCGCCGCGAGTCCCCGTCCCGAGTTCCGCGCCCGGCTCCGCGACCGCCTCCTGCTCGAGGCCGCCGAGCTCCTGCCGTCGCCGGCGCCGGCGTCCACCCCCCGTGGAGGGATCCGGACGCGTGTCGCTCGCTGGCGGCGGTCGGTGAGCGTGGCCCTCGCGTCCATCCTC
>JBOHEE010000512.1:0-9075 GCA_050700895.1 Nitriliruptorales bacterium
GTCGACGTCGACCGCCACGTCACATCACCTCCGTACGGCGGACGGCGCGGAGAATCGCGATCGCGGCCGCCAGCAGGAGGGGGAAGAGGAACAGCGCGACCGCCGCTCCTTGGGCGAGGTCGCCCCCTTCGATGCCCTTGAAGAAGGCCCAGCTCGACAGCACCTGGGTGGACTGCGTCGGTCCGCCGCGGGTGAGGATGAAGACCACCGTCATGTCCGCGAACGTGAGGATCGCGCCGAACAGGACCGCGACGGCGATGATCGGCAGGACCAGCGGGATCGTGATCTCCCACATCTTGCGCCAGAAGCCGGCGCCGTCGACCTCGGCGGCGTCTCTGATCTCGTTCGGGATCGCCATCAGGCCTGCCATGACGATGACCGCCGCGACCGGCACGATCCGCCAGGTGTGGACGGCGATGATCGACGTCATGGCGAGGAACGGGCGGCCGAGCCAGTACGTGTTCGACTCGATGAACCCGAACCAGCGCAGCACCCAGTCGATCGGGCTGAAGATCGAGTCGAGCATCCACAGCCACGACACCGCGGCGAGTGCGACCGGTGTCGTCCACGGCAGGAGCACGCAGAAGCGGACGAGCCACTTGCCCCTGAAGTCCCTGACGAGCACCTCCGAGAGGACCGTGGCGAAGATCACCACGAGCGCCATCGAGATCCCGGTGAAGACGATGGTGTTGCGGAACGACTGCCAGAAGATCTGGCTGCCGAGGATTGCGCGCCATTGGCGGAGTCCGACGAAGTCGAGGCTCGGGTTCCCGGTCGTGACGTCGCTGAAGCTGAACAGGATGGCGAGCACGAACGGAACGCCCACCATCGCGATGATGTAGACGACGGTCGGGAGGAGGAAGAGCGGCCCCAGGAGCCCCTCGCGGTCGGCGAGCTTGCGCCGGGGCGGTGCGGGTCGCCCCGCCCGGTCCCACGTCGCGACCTCGCCCGCCATCGCGCTAGCGCCTCACCGGCCGCGGGCTCGTGCGCTCGCCGGTCTCGGCGTCGAAGAAGCGCAGGTCCCGCTCGTGGACCCCGAACGTCTGCGTCTCGCCCCCGCGAACGGGTACGTCGACCGTGGCGGGAATCCGGGAGATGATGTGGGCGTCCTCGGCCAGCGCCTTCAGCTCGCCGTACACGTGGAGGTCGCCGCTCAGGTACTCAGTGCGGTGCACGTGCACCGCCACCTCGAGCACGTTGTCGCCATTGCTCGCGATCGCCTGCCGCGGGAGGAAGTTCTCGGGACGGAAGCCGAGGAGGTGGTCCCCCTGCTCGATGAGGTTCATCGGCGGGGAGCCGATGAACGTCGCCACGAACGTGTCCGCCGGATCCGAGTACACCTCCTTCGGCGGGCCGATCTGACGCACCTTGCCCTGGTACATGATCGCGATGCGGTCGCCGAGCCCCATGGCCTCGACCTGGTCGTGGGTCACGTAGATCGTGGTGGTGCCGATCTCCTGCTGGAAGAGCTTGAGCTCGTCGCGCGCGGACGCGCGCAGCTTCGCGTCGAGGTTGCTGAGCGGCTCGTCGAGCAGGAACACGCTCGGGTCGCGGACGAGGGCGCGCGCGAGGGCGACGCGCTGCCGCTCCCCGCCGGAGAGGTGGCGCGGCTTGCGGTCGACGAGGTGGCCGATGCTGAGGAGGTCTGCGGCCCACATCGCCTTCCGGCGCCGCCCCTCCTTGTCCATCTTCACCGCCTTGAGCGGGAAGGTGATGTTCTCGAGCACGGTCTTGTGCGGATACAGCGCGTAGCTCTGGAACACCATCGCGATCCCGCGGGCGCGCGGCGGCAGGCCGTTCACGACGTTGCCGCCGATCAGCACCTCTCCCTCGGTGGGCTGCTCGAGCCCGGCGATCGTGCGCAGGAGCGTCGTCTTCCCGCACCCGGACGGACCGAGCAGGACGAGGTACTCGCCCTCGGAGGTCGCGACGTCGACGCCGTCGACCGCATGGACGTCACCGTCCTCGAAGTGCTTCTTGAGGCCCTTTACCTCGACGACGTGCGCCACGCAGCTACTCCCCGTCGGCTCCCACAGTCGATCTTCGCGGACCGCGGAGGGCGGTGCCCATCACCGCCCCCCGGCCGAACGGCTCATGCACCGCCCACGAGACCCTCGGCGCGCCACTTCTCGAAGATGGTCTCGCATTCCTGGTGGGCCTGCTCGACCGACTGCTCGGCCGCCTGCTGGCCCTGGGCGACCCGCGCCATCATGTTCACGACGACGAACGTGGCGAAGATCTCACCGATCGCCGGGCTCGCCGGTCCGGGGTGACCGATGTTCGTCGCCCAGTCGGTAGCGGTCTTCAGCACCTGGAGCTTCGTCGGGTCGTCGCCCTCGAGCACGAACGGGTCCTCGTCGAGCCACCCGTCCAGTTCCGGCACGGTGTCCGCGAAGCCCGGGAAGTCGTAGAGCTTCGACTCGAAGGTGGCCTGGTCGAAGTTCTGCGTGTAGTGGAGGAGGAACTCCTCCGCCGCGTCCACGTTCTGCGCGAACGTCGGCACGATCCAGTTGTACATGACGTGCTGCGCGGCCAGCGCCGTCGACGGACCCTCGAGCGCCGGGCTGAAGAAGACGTCCTTCGCGACGTCGGGGTTCGCCTCCTGCGCGGTCCGCCACGCGGAGATCGAGTTCAGGATGTAGCTGAGCTCACCGGCGATGAGGCCCTGGTTGTTCGACGCCGCGTTCCACGCGAAGACCTCGTCGGTCATCGCCCCCTGGAACAGCTCGGCCATGAAGTTGACCGCGTCGACGGTCTCCGGCGAGTTGAGGACGACCTGCTCGTTCTCGTCCTGGATGCTGCCGCCGTACGACCACAGCAGCGCGCGGGCCGCCATGTTCGAGTCGATCTCCTGCGAGAGCCCGAGCCCGAGCTGGGTTCCGAGATCGGACTTGATCTGGCTGCCGCCCTCGCGGAGGTCGTCCCACGTCTTGGGTCCGTCGGGGAACCCGACCTGCTCCCACAGGCTCTTGCGGTAGTCGCCGGGGTCGGGCACCCAGCCGGGGGCGTAGGAGTAGAAGTTGTCCGTCGCGGGGTTGAAACTCGAGTTCCGGCAGAGCGGCAGGAGCTCACCGAACCGGTTGCTCGCCTCGTCGTTCAGGTCGTTCATCGACCGCACGCTGGGCTCGTGCTGCGACAGCGTCGCGATGTACTGAATGAGGTCGTGACCCTCGCCCGCCGAGATCTCCGAGGCGATCCGGGCGGGGACATCGGCGACGTTGATGTGGTCGACGGTGACGTTGACCCCGACCTCCTCGCCCCAGTCCTGCGCGAACGGGTCGAACCAGTCGTCGTGGGCCGGGACGAAGTGGCTCCACACGAGGATCCGGAGGTCCCCCGAGAGCTGCGTCGCCGGCTCCGTCGTCTCCGTCTCAGGGGGGCTCGCCCCACCGACCGTGGGCTCCGCGCCGGGCTCCGCATCACCTCCCCCGCAGGCGGCCGCGAGCGCCGCGAGGCTTGCGCTCGTCATGAACCCCCGTCGCGACAGTGTCCAACGATCGGCCACGGCTCCCTCCCTGGTCGTGCGGCTCCGGTTCATCCTACGAGGGTAGTTGGCTGTTGTCAGAACGTAACACCCCGCGACGACGTCTCGCTCGGGGCAGCCGGACGGGGGCGGACTGTCGTGGCTCTGGCCGGACGGGGGCGGACTATCGTGGCTCTGGAGTGAAGGAGGTACGGACGTGCGAGCGGTTCGGATCAACGAGCGAGGTGACCCCGACGTCCTCACGGTCGAGGACATCCCGATGCCCCACCCCGGACCGGAGGAGGTCCGGGTCCGCATCGAGGCGGCCGGGCTGAACTTCATCGACATCTACCATCGCGACGGCCGCTACGACCTCGAGCTGCCGATCACCCCCGGTGTGGAGGGAGCCGGCGTCGTCGACGCGGTCGGCGGCCGCGTCGAGGGCTTCGCGCCCGGCGACCGCGTCGCGTGGGCGATGGGACCGGGGGCGTACGCGGAGTACGCGGTCGTCCCATCGAGGCTCCTCGTCGGGGTGGCCGACGAGGTCGACCTGCGTCTCGCGGCGGCGGTGATGCTCCAGGGCATGACCGCGCACTATCTCAGCCACACGACGTACCCGCTGAAAGCCGGTGACACGTGCCTCGTCACCGCCGCCGCCGGCGGCGTCGGCCACCTTCTCGTGCAGCTCGCGAAGGAGCGCGGCGCGCGGGTCATCGCCACCGTCTCGACCGAGGAGAAGGAGAAGCTGGCACGTCAGGCGGGGGCGGACGAGGTCGTGCGCTACACCGAGGTGCTCATGGTCGAGGCCGTGCGCGACCTCACCGACGGACGCGGAGTGGACGTCGTGTACGACTCCGTCGGCAAGGACACCTTCGCGCAGAGCCTCCGGTGCCTGCGGCCACGGGGTTTCCTCGTGCTGTACGGCCAGGCGAGCGGCCGCGTCGAGCCCCAGGACCCACAGGTCCTCAACGACCATGGCTCGCTCTACCTCACCCGGCCAAGCCTCGCGCACCACATCGCCGAGCGGGAGGAGCTCGAGGAACGCGCCGGCTACCTGTTCTCCGCGATGGCCAAGGGCAGCCTCGTGGTCCGCGTCGACCGCACCTTCGCCCTCGAGGAGGCGGCCGACGCGCACCGCCACATGGAGGGACGCCAGACGAAGGGCAAGGTCCTGCTCGTCCCGTAGCCCCCCGACGTGGGGGTTCGGGGGGCTCAAGAAGTCGAGCGCCCTCTCCAGGTCTCTCCTTGGGCGTGAGACGTAGCCCCCCGACGTGGGGAAGGGCTTGCGTCGACCCCGGCCGAGTGCGAGGTTGCGGGGGTCGGAACCGGAGAGAGGAAGCGACATGCCGTGGGATCTCACCGTCGAGCTAGGCAACCGGCCCGGTGCGCTGGCGGACATCGGAGAGCTTCTCGGGAAGGAGGGCATCAACATCGAGGGGATCGCCGCGGCCGCGACCGACGACCCCGCGCTGGTCCACGTCCTCGTCGACGACCCGACGGACGCGCGGCGGGTGCTCGGCGACGCGGACATCTCGATCGTCGGGGACCGCGAGGTTCTCGTCGTCGACTGCCCCGACCAGCCTGGCGAGCTCGGTCGGCGCGCCCGGCAGCTCGCCGACGCGAACGTCAACATCGACCTTGTCTACCTGGCCTCCCGCACACGGCTCGTGTTCGGAACCGACGACCCGGCGGCGGCCGCGGCGGCGCTCGCCTGAGTGGCCCACCTTCTCGCTGTCGACGGGAACTCGCTCGGCCACCGCGCGTGGCACGCCCTGCGCGCCGAGGCGCTCGGCGGCGCGTGGGTCGCCCACGGGATGGTGCGGATGCTGGCGACCGCCTGGTCGCACGGCCCCTTCGACGCGGTCGTCGTCGCATTCGACTCGCGTGACAGCATCCGGCGCGAGCTGTATCCGGCCTACAAGGCGAACCGGCCGCCGCACGACCCCGAGCTCCACGAGCAGCTCGACCGGTCTGCCGGTCTCCTCGCCACCTGCGGGTTCACCGTCGCCTCCGTGGAGGGGTTCGAGGCGGACGACCTCCTCGCCTCGGTGACGCGACGCGCGCGACATCTCGCGGTCCGGACCTCGCT
The DNA here is from genome assembly GCA_050700895.1 of Nitriliruptorales bacterium. Lineage (GTDB taxonomy): Bacteria > Actinomycetota > Nitriliruptoria > Nitriliruptorales > JAHWKO01 > JBOHEE01. Next base: position 5,553 of record JBOHEE010000512.1, read on the forward strand.
CCTTTCCTCGGACCGCGACCTCATCTCCCTCGTACGTGACGATGTGACCCTCCTGCGGCCGCGGGGAACGATGTCGGACGTCGAGGTGTGCGACCCCGACACCGTCCGGGAGCGTTACGGGGTCGATCCGCCGCGCTACCTCGATCTCGCCGTGCTCCGGGGCGATGCCTCCGACAACCTGCCCGGCGTCGACGGCATCGGCGAGAAGACCGCGGCGAAGCTCCTCGTCTCGTGGGGATCCATCGAGGCCCTCTACGCCGGCCTCGCCGATCTCCCCGTCAACCTCGCGACCCGGCTCCGCGAGGGTCGTGACGCCGTGGAGCGCAACCTGGGTCTCATGTCTCCCCTCGGCGATCCCGACGTCGACGTGCGCGCTGCCGTCGCCCGGGGGCTGGACGTCGTCCGCATCCAGCGGGCACTGCGCGCGGCCGGTCTGCGGCGCGCCGCCGACGACCTCCGGCTCGCGATCGAGCGTCCGCCCCCTCCCCCGCTGCCGCCACCCCCACCCGACGACACAAGCGGCCTCTCGGAGCCTCCATCGGGCCCGGCGACCATCTCCCCACGCCCGGACCTCGCCCTCGACGCCGAGCAGGCGGCGCTGTTCTAGTTCAAGCCGGGTAGTAACGCGCGACGGTCTCGGCGACGCAGGACGGCCGCTCGGCGCCCACGACTGTGATCGTCACCTCGGTCGTGAGCTGGTAGCCACCGTCGTCGCGCTCCTCCACGTCGCGCACCTGCGCCGTCGCCACGACCCCCGAGCCCGACGGGACCGGCGCGGGGAAGCGGCAGCGGTTGAGCCCGTAGTTGACCCCCATGCCCACCCCCTCGACGTGAAGGAGCTTCTGCACGAGCTGGGGCACGAGCGAGAGCGTGAGGTAGCCGTGGGCGACCGTCGTCCCGAAGGGGCCCTGGGCCGCCCGTTCGGGGTCCACGTGGATCCACTGGTGGTCGCCGGTCGCCTCGGCGAACGCGTCGATCATGTCCTGGGTGACGGTCACCGGCTCGCTCGGCCCGAGCGGCTCGCCTTTGATGGTCGGCAAGTCGGTGATGCGCACGCTGCGCGGTGCCATGGGTTCCTCCTCTCGACGTCAGCGCGGCTGCGCGCTGCGCCAGTTCCCCGGACCCGAGAACGCGTCGGCCAGGTCCATGATCTCGTCCCATCGTGCGGCGAGGTCCTCCGGCGTCGGGAGCTTGTCGAAGGTCGCGCCGGGGGCCTGCACGTAGTGGATGCGGGCGTAGTTGCCGCCGCTGGCGAGGATCACCTCCCCGGTCGTCTCGCACTCGTCCGCAGCGAGGTGGACCGCCAGCGGGGCGACGAAGCCGGGATTGAGTTGCTCGAGGGCCTCCTCCGGCATGAGGTCCTCGGTCATCCGGGTCGCGGCGACCGGGGTGATCGCGTTCGCGGTGATCCCGTACTTCTTCCCCTCGAGCGCGAGCGTGTTGACGAGCCCGACCACGCCGAGCTTCGCGGCGCCGTAGTTCGTCTGGCCGAAGTTGCCGTAGAGACCCGAGGTCGAGGTCGTGACGACCACGCGGCCGTGTCCCTGCTCGCGCAGGTGCGGCCAGGCGGCGCGGGTGACGTAGTAGGTGCCGTAGAGGTGGACCTGGAGGACGGCGTCCCACTGCTCGTCGGCCATCTTGTGGAAGGTCACGTCACGGAGAATCCCGGCGTTGTTGACGACGACGTCGACGCGCCCGAAAGCCTCCAGGGCGGTGCCGATGATCGCGTGGCCGCCCTCGCTCGACGCGACACCGTCGTAGTTCGCGACCGCCTCGCCCCCGGCGTCGGTGATCTCGGCGACCACCGAGTCGGCCATGCTCGTCCCGGCGCCGGTGCCGTCCCGCGCGCCGCCGAGGTCGTTCACGACGACCTTTGCCCCCCGCTCCGCGAAGAGCAGCGCATGCTCCCGCCCGATGCCGCCTCCTGCGCCTGTGACGGCGACGACACGACCTTCGACCCCGGCCACGCACGTCCTCCGTTTCGAACCCCGCCCACGTTAGTCTCCGGCCGAAAGGGCAGGAGGACCGTGCGCGTGCGCTGACCGAACGAACGCGTATCCGGGAAACGTCCACCCCCTCTCGTTCGTTATCACTGATGAAGACGGCCCGACCCGACCCCGGACCCGACCCACCGGTCGGAGGTGAGACCGATGAGCGAAGCGAACAACACCGACACCATCGACCGCGCTCGCGTGAAGCTCGAAGCCGCGCTCCAGTGGCTCGCCTCCGAGTTTCCGGAGTGGGAGTTCGAGGTGAGCAAGGCGAGCACGATCTCCAAGCGCGAGGTGGCCTGCTGGGTCGCGCGTCGAGAGGGTCATCACCCCCAGTCCGAGCTCTCTGCGGGCAAGCTCCACACGCGACTCACCGAGTACGCCGCGCGCCAGGCCTCGCGCTTCCCGCAGGACAACTAGTGGTGTGTCTCACTTTTGGTTGGTAATTGAGTTGAGGGTCTGTCGGGCTCTGGCGACCTTCTCCAGGATCGACTCTGCGGTGGCGGTCCAGACCAGGGGGGTGGGGTCGTCGTTGTTCGCATCGAGGTAGGCCTCGATCGCGGTGATGAGGTGGTACGGAGCCGAACACCCCGCGGCGGATGGCCTTGTCGGTCAGCTCACCTGCTTGGATTCAAGGGCCCCGCGTCCCTGGATCAGCCGCGCTCCACAGGCGATGGTTGGTGCGGGGCCGGGCGGCCCGTCGGGGCAGTCAGGGGTTCAGCGCTTGCGTCGACGGCGAATGATCAGAGCGACAGTGGCCAGAGCCACGATGAGCCCGGCCACCAGGATCAGACTCACCACGCCGTAGACGGTTTCAGCAGCCATAGTCAGCAGGGCACCTCTTCCTGGGAGATCCCGAAGGGATCGATGGCCGAGCCTTCAACACACACATCATTTCGGGCGTCACCAATCTGGATGGTGAACCGATACTCCCATGTGTACAGGCTGCCAGCCCCGTGAACCGTGGCTGGGAAGCTGTAGACGGGGGTGTCGGTCTCGGCGATCGCGAGAAGCGGGACGTCACGACCTCCAGAGTCAGTGCGCGACGACCCACAGCACCAGCGACACCGACAGGTCACCGAGCACATTGACCCGCACAGCTCCCACCGGTTCTTCGCTCCAGGGGCGCGATAGGGTGACAAACGTCACACAGTTGGTTATACGATACGATTGTGACGTCGCCTTGAGAGGCCGCCATGTCCATCCTGTCTGCACCCGTCGTCGAGCCGGTGTATGACCATGCAGCCGTGGAGAAGGCCCGCCTGGTCAACCACGCACGTGCACAGCTGCTGCGGTCGGGTCGGGCGGTGACCTTCGAGATGATCGCCGAGGCAACCGGCCGCAACGTCGGATCGGTGCGCCAGTGGGTCAACCGTCGCGTTCGAGCCGGTCGGCTCGTCACGGTGGCCCACGAGGGCACCACGCTCGTCCCCACGTTCCAGCTGACCGACGCGTTCGACCTCGACGACGGTGTCGCCGAGGTCGTGGGACGACTGGCCGACGCGGGCCTGTCCGGTTGGGCCGTGTGGGAC
>JBOHEE010000513.1:0-6641 GCA_050700895.1 Nitriliruptorales bacterium
GACGGGCACGGCACCCGGCGGTCCCGCCGACCCCCAGACGGGCACGACCCGGACACCCGGCGGAGCGAGCGGCGACACGAGCCACTGCACCGAGGACGGCCGCCAGCACGACGTCATCTACAACGCCCCGCCGTGCGTGCCGAAGTGGACCGCCGGCACGAACAACGGCGGCGCGACCTACCAGGGGGTCACGAAGGACACGATCAAGGTCCTGCTCTTCCGGGAGAACAAGAACGAGCAGGTCACCTTCCTCCTCAACAAGGAGGGCCTCCGCGCGACCCGGGAGGAGGACATCGCCTTCATGGAGGCCGCGGAGAGGTACCTCAACGACCACTACGAGCTCTACGGGCGCAAGGTCGACCTCCGGATCTTCGACGCGACCGAGTGCCCCGAAACGCCCCCGGACATCCCCGCGTGCCGAGCCGAGGCGCAGCGGGCGCTGAAGGAGGAGCCGTTCGCGGTCATCTGGCCGGTGCCGCTCTACCCCGAGGTCTTCGACGAGTTCGCGAAGGCCGGCGTCATCTCGCTCGGCGGCTGGCACTTCGACAACAGCTACTTCGCCGGCCGGCGCCCCTACCGCTGGGACGTCTTCATGGACGGCACCCGCAGTGTCGACTTCATCGCCGAGTACTACTGCAAGAAGCTCGCCAACGAGACCGCCTCCCACGCGGGGCGGATCATCCACCCGAGCCTCCCGAACGGCGGCGCCCGCGACCTCCAGCCGAGACGGCTCGGCATCACCGTCCCCGACGACCCGGCCCGGGTGCCGACCGCCGAGCGCCTGAAGGAGCTCGTCTCACGGTGCGACGGGACCGAGCCGGTGATCTACGCGTTCGACCAGGACATCGAGCGGTCGCTCCAGCAGGCGAGCCCGATCACCCAGGCGATGATCGAGGACCGCATCACGACGGTCACGATGCTGAGCGACCCGATCGCGCCGATCTTCCGCACGAACAACCAGACCCGCAACAACTACTTCCCCGAGATCCTCATGCCGGGGCTCGGCCTGCACGACTTCGACAAGCTCGGCCGCCTCTACGACCAGCAGCAGATGGCCCATGCGTTCGGCCCGAGCCACCTCCAGGTGTTCCCCGACCACTCCGAGACCGACGCCTCGAGGATCTGGCGCGCGGCGGACAACGAGGGCGACGCGTGCCAGTCGTGCAACCTGAACGGCTCGTACTTCATCATGATGGGGACGATGCTCCAGATGGCCGGGCCGAACCTGAACCCGGCGACGGTCGAGCAGGGGACGCTGAGCATGGAGCCGCGGGGCGGCTGGGAGCAGACCGGCGGCAACCCCAACTTCGTCCTCTCCGCCTTCGGACCCGGCGACTACACCTCGCTCTCGGACCTCAAGGAGGTGTACTGGGACGCGGGGGCGAACTCGCGCATCGACGGCCGGCCGGGGGCGTACGTCGCCATGAGCCGGGGGCGGCGCTGGGCCGCCGGTGAGCTGCCGTCGACCTTCGACATCCCGGTCCCGCCACGGTGACCTCGGTCTGGCACCACCGGGTGCTCGGTCCCCTCCTGCGGATCGCGCTCGGCTACGTCCTCCTCGTCGAGGGACTCGTCCAGCTCGCGTTCGGCCGCATCGACGTCCCCTTCGTCGACGTGCCGTGGCTCGAGGTGGGTGCGCGGGCGAGCTCGATCCCGCGCGGGGTCTTCGTGTCGGGCGCGGTCGTCGGGACCCTCTACGCCCTCGTGGCGATGGGGCTGATCCTCGTCTACCGCGCGAACCGGATCATCAACTTCGCCCAGGCCCAGCTCGGCGCGGTCCCGGCGGTCCTCGCCATCCTCCTCGTCGTCCGGCAGGGGTTCTCGTACTGGACCGTCGTGCCGATCGCGCTCGTCGGGGGACTCCTCCTCGGCGGCGCGGTCGAGGTCGGGATCGTGCGGCGCTTCCGCACCTCGTCGCGGCTCATCCTCACCGTCGCGACCGTCGGCATCGGGTTCCTGCTGCTCGTGCTCGAGTTCCTGACGAAGCTCGGCGTGACCGGCGATCTCCTCATCGTGGAGGAGTTCCCGACCCCGTTCTCCGCCTTCGCGTTCGGGATCGGCCCCGTGACGCTCCGCGGCGACCACCTGGTCGCGGTCGTCGTCTCGGTCGCCGTCCTCGCCGGTCTCGCCGCCTTCTTCCGCTTCACCGACGTCGGCGTCGCGGTGCGGGCGGCCGCCGACAACCGCAGCCGGGCGGCGCTCCTCGGCATCCCCGTCGACCGGATGTCGACCATCGTCTGGGCGCTCGCCGGCGTGCTGTCGGCGATCGGGGTCTTCCTCCGGGTCCCGCTCGTCGGCCTCCCGCTGTCGGGCTTCGTCGGCCCGCTGTTCCTGCTCTACGGGCTCGCCGCCGCGGTCATCGCCCGCATGGAGCGGCTCTCGACGGCGCTCGTCGCCGGCATGTTCATCGGCATCGCCGACTTCGCGGCGATCTTCGCCACCCGTCGCTCCTCGCTCGCCGCCGCCGCGATGCTCGTGGTCATCCTCGTCGCCCTCCTCGTCCAGCGGCACCACCTGTCGCGCGCGGAGGAGGTCGGTTCGTGGGAGACGGTGCGCGAGCTGCGCTCGATCCCGTCGGAGCTGAGGGGCCTGCGCGAGGTTCGGGTGGCCCGCGGCGTGCTGATCGCCGTCGGGATCGCGTTCGCCGTCGCGCTGCCGTGGCTCGTCGGCGACGTCCGCACCCCGTTCGCGACCATCGGGGTCGTCTACGCGATGGTCGGCGTGTCGCTCGTCGTCCTCACCGGCTGGGCCGGGCAGATCAGCCTCGGACAGTTCGCGATCGCGGGGATCGGCGCGGCCGTCGCCGGCGGCCTCGCCGCGAACCACGGCTGGGACTTCTTCGGGGCCGTCCTCACCGCGGGCCTCGTCGGGGCCGGCGTCGCGGTTCTCGTCGGGCTCCCGGCCCTGCGCATCCAGGGCCTCTACCTCGCGGTCACGACCCTCGCCTTCGCCTTCGCGGTCGAGGGCTTCGTCCTCAACCCGGAGTTCTTCGGCTGGCTCCTGCCCCGTTCGGACGCGTTCCTGGGACCGCCTCTCCTCTACGGCCGCGTCGACCTCGGCGCCGACAGCCGGTGGCTCGGGATCACGGTCCCGACGAACGCGAAGTACTACCTCGTCACGCTCGCATTCCTCGCCCTCGCGCTCGGGATGGCGAGGTCCGTGCGGCGCTACCGCTCGGGCCGCGTCTTCATCGGCGTGCGCGACAACACGCGCATGCTCCAGAGCTACGGGGTCAGCCCCGCCGGGACGCGGCTCGCCGCCTTCGCCATCTCGGGCTTCATCGCCGCGCTCGCCGGCGCGCTGTTCGTCTTCCAGCAGGGCGCCGTCGACGCCGGCACCTACACCCCCGAGCAGTCGATCCAGCTCTTCGTCATGACCGTCCTCGGCGGCATCGGGTCGCTCGCCGGCGCGCTCCTCGGCGCCGGGTTCCTCGTCGCGCTGCCGCTCTTCGGCCTGCGCGACCTGCCCGTGGTCGGCCCGGTCGTCGAGATCCTCGGGACCGGCCTGGGGGTCCTCCTCGTCCTCTACTTCCTGCCGGGCGGGCTCGCAGAGGGTGTCTGGCGCGTCCGCGACCACCTCCTCCGCCGGCTCGCCACCCGCCGCGGGATCGTCGTGCCGAGCCTCGTCGCGGACGTCGCGACGGAGCAGGTTCGCGAGGAGGACCTGGCGCTCGCGCTCCGAGCACCGCTCGCCGGTGGGACCGGAGGGGACTCGTGAGCGCCGGCGCGAGCCCCGGGCGCCTGCGCCGCCTCCTCGGCCTGACCGGCGGGGCGTCCGCCGCACCGCTCGCCGTCCTGTTCGGTCTCAACCTCGTCGACGAGTTCGACCGCTACGCGTTCTTCGCCCTCACCCCGGAGATCCGCGACGCGTTCGGGCTGTCGGACACCGGCATCGGCGCGATCGCGGTCGTCTCGGGCGCGTTCATCGTCACCGCCGCGATCCCGATGGGGTTCGTGTCGGACCGGATGAACCGGGTACGGCTCGCCGGCGGGGCGGCGCTGCTGTGGGGGACGATGAGCGTCGCCACCGGACTCGTGCCGGCGGTCGTGCTGCTCTTCGTCGTGCGCCTCCTCGCCGGGGCCGGCCGGGTCGCGAACGAGATCGTCCACCCGAGCCTCCTCACCGACTACTACGACCGCGACGCCCTCCCCGACGTGTTCAAGGTCCACCGGCTCGCGAACCCGCTCGGCGCGACCTCCGGGATCGCCGCCGGGTTCATCGCGGTGCAGCTCTCGTGGGAGTGGGCCTTCTTCCTCCTCGCCATCCCCACCTTCCTGCTCCTCGCCGGCCTCACGCGGCTGCGGGAGCCCGCCCGGGGCGGGACGATCGACGCCGACCTCGCGGTCGAGGCGGCGCAGACGGGCTGGATCCCGCTCGCGGAGGCGCGGCGACAGCTCTATGCGATCCGGAGCCTGCGGCGGATCTGGGTCAGCTCGTTCCTCATCGGCACCGGCGCGATCTCGATCGCGCAGCTCCTCGTCCTCTTCTTCGAGCGGGTCTACGCCTTCGGCCCCCAGGCGCGCGGCACGGTCTCGTTCCTCTACGGCGCCGGCGTCGCGCTCGGTCTCCTCGGCGGGGCGATCCCCGCGAACCGGGCGATCGCGGCGGACCGCGAGCCCCGACTGGCGAGCGTCACCGGCCTGTCCGGGCTCGTGTTCGCGGGCGGCCTCTGGCTCACCGTGGCCTCCCCCTGGGCGGTCGCGTCGGCCGCGGCGGTGGTCGTCGTCGGCGTCGGCGCGGGCGGGTTCCAGCCCGCCTACTACTCGCTCGTCGGCCGCGTCGCCCCGCCGCGGGTCCGCTCGCAGGCGTACGCGTGGGCGATCCTCTACGTCGCCTCCGGAGCGCTGTTCGGTCTCGTCTTCTACGCGATCGGCGACGCCTACAGCTACCGGCTGTCGCTCGCGCTGCTCGGCGGGGTCGCCGCGGTGGCCGGGCTCGTCGCCCGGTCCGCCCGGGTCTTCGTCGACCGCGACGTCGCCCAGGCCGAGAACGCCCTCGCCGCCGCCGTCGAGCTGCGACGCGAGCTCGAGCAGCACGGCGAGCGGGCGCTGCTCACCTGCCGCGGGGTCGAGGTCGCCTACGACCGGGTCCAGGTGCTGTTCGGGGTCGACCTCGAGGTGCGGTCGGGCGAGATCGTCGCCCTCCTCGGCACGAACGGCGCGGGCAAGTCCACGCTGCTGAACGCGATCAGCGGGCTGGTCGACCCGATCGGCGGCGCGATCCACTTCGACGGGCGCGACATCAGTCACGCCGACGCGCGGCAGACCGCCCGGCTCGGGATCACACAGGTCCCGGGCGGGAGCGCGATCTTCCCGAGCCTCTCCGTCCAGGAGCACCTGCGGCTCGCGGCCTGGCTCGAACGGGGCGACCCCGACCACGTCCGCGAGGCAACCGCCCGTGTCCTCGACCTCTTCCCCCGGCTCGCCGAGCGGCGCCAGAACCTCGCCGGCGACCTGTCCGGCGGCGAGCAGCAGATGCTCGCCGTCGGCATGGCCTTCATCGCGCGCCCGAAGCTGCTCATGATCGACGAGCTGTCGCTCGGACTGGCGCCCGCGCTCGTCGAGGAGCTGCTGGACGTCGTCCGCGCGGTTCGGGAGGAGGGCACCGCCGTGCTCGTCGTGGAGCAGTCGGCGAACGTCGCCCTCACCCTCGCCGAGCGCGCCTACTTCATGGAGAAGGGCGAGGTGCGGTTCGAAGGGCCGACCGCCGAGCTCCTCCAGCGCGACGACCTGCTCCGGTCGGTGTTCCTCGAGGGCGCGGCGGCGGTCGCGGGCGGCAACGGGCAGCGTGCGCCGACGCGGGTCCGGGAGTCCGACGCGACCGAGGAGATCGTCGTCCTGAAGCCGCTGCTCCTCGCCGACGGCCTGACGAAGCGGTTCGGCGGCATCCGCGCGGTCGACGGCGTCGACCTCACGGTCCACGAGGGCGAGATCCTCGGGATCATCGGGCCCAACGGCGCCGGGAAGACGACCCTGTTCGACCTCCTCTCGGGGTTCCTCGCCCCCGACGCGGGCAGCGTCCGCCTCGACGGGACCGACCTCACCGGAGCGTCCGCGCACGCCAGGGCACGCCGCGGCATCGGCCGCTCCTTCCAGGACGCGCGGCTCGTGCCGTCGCTGTCGGTGGCCGAGAACCTCGCCCTCGGTCTCGAGCGCCATCTCCAGTGGCACGACCACCTCGCCTCCGCCCTCCGGCTGCCGGACGTCGTCCGGCTCGAGGAGGACGTCGCGTGGACGGTCGAGGACCTCGTCGAGCTGATGGGTCTCGGCGCCTGCCGCGACAAGCTCGTGCGCGAGCTCTCCACGGGGACGCGCCGGATCGTCGACCTCGCGATGGCGGTCGCGCACGACCCGCGCGTCCTCCTCCTCGACGAGCCGTCCTCCGGCATCGCCCAGCGCGAGAGCGAGGCGCTGGGGCCATTGCTGGCCCGGATCCAGGAGGAGACAGGCTGCGCCCTCGTCGTCATCGAGCACGACGTCCCGCTCGTGAGCTCGATCGCGGAGCGGCTCCTCGCGATGGACCTCGGCCGTCGGATCGCCGAGGGACGGCCGGAGGACGTCATCCGCGACGAGCGGGTGGTGGCGGCCTATCTCGGCGGGGAGGCCGCGGCCATCCGGCGGTCCGTGGCGCTGGAGGAGGCG
>JBOHEE010000514.1:0-3573 GCA_050700895.1 Nitriliruptorales bacterium
TACACTCCGCGCGCCGCAAAAGCAAGCACCCGCGACCACAAACCTGCAGGTCAACCCCGCGAACGCCGGCCCATCAGCCGATCAGCCAGCCTGAGCCAGACCGGATACCCCGGAAACTCGGGCTAGATAGCGCTAGGAGTCGGCTAGGAGGCTGGTGCAGGGGGCGGCTCCTGGCCCCCAGGGCGGCGACACCCGGACGGGACGGGGGGAGACGCGTCGCGTCGGACCCGGCATGCTCAGTGGGAGAGGTGATGCACATGCAGTTCCGTGACCGGGCTGATGCGGGCAAGCGGCTGTCAGAGGCACTCGACCGTTTCGAAGGTCACGACGCGGTGGTCCTTGGACTGCCCCGGGGTGGGGTGCCGGTGGCCTTCGAAGTGGCGGAACGGCTCGGCCTCCCGCTCGACGTGGTCGTCGTCCGCAAGATCGGCGCACCCAGCAACCCCGAGTTCGGGGTCGGGGCGGTGGGCGAGGAGGGCGTCGTGCTCCTGAACCGTCCCACGCTCGGTCGTCTCGGGCTCCAGGAGGAGGATCTCCGGTCCTCGGTGGAGGACGAGCAGGCCGAGCTCGAGCGGCGGCTCGAGCGCTACCGCCGCGGCCGACCCGCGGCCGAGGTGAAAGGCCGGACTGCGCTCCTCGTCGACGACGGGGTGGCGACCGGCGGGAGCGCGAAGGCGGCGATCGAGGTCCTCCGCGAGCGGGGCGCGGGCAAGGTGGTCCTCGCGGTGCCGGTCGGCCCCCCGGAGACGATCGCCGAGCTCGAGCAGTTCGCCGACGAGGTCGTCTGCCTCGAGCAGCCGGCGTCGTTCATGGCGGTCGGCACCTGGTACCGGGACTTCGGCCAGACCCGCGACGAAGAGGTCGTCGCGCTGCTCGAGCGGGCGCACGGACGGGGGGACGAAGGTGACGACTGAGCGCGAGGTGACGGTCGGGGCCGGGGAGGTCGTCCTTCCCGGTGACCTGCGCACCCCGGAGGACGCGCAGGGGCTCGTGGTGTTCGCGCACGGCAGCGGGAGCAGCCGCAAGAGCCCGCGCAACCGCCATGTGGCGTCGATCCTCAACGAGGCCGGCCTCGCGACGCTCTTGTTCGACCTCCTCACCGGCGAGGAGGAGCGCGACCGGAGCAACGTCTTCGACATCGAGCTCCTGGGCGAGCGCCTGCTCGACGCAACCGGCTGGGTCCGCGGCCAGGAGGACCTTGCCACCATGCCGATCGGCTATTTCGGGTCGAGTACCGGAGCGGCAGCCGCCCTGACCGCCGCGGCGGATCTCGACGACGGCGTGGCTGCGGTGGTCTCCCGCGGCGGCAGGGCCGACATGGCGGTCGACCGGCTCGGCGACGTGCGCGCCCCGACCCTCCTCATCGTCGGCGGAAACGACACCCAGGTGCTCCGGATGAACGAGGAGGCGGCGGCGCACCTCCAGGTCGAGCACGAGGTCCACGTGGTCGAGGGCGCCGGTCATCTCTTCGAGGAGCCGGGCGCACTCGACGCGGTCGCTGACCGCGCGGCAAGGTGGTTCGCGGAGCACCTCGCAAGCTGAGACCGGGAGGCAGCGGATGCCGAGGATCGAGCTGACGCGGGAGACCGGGTTCCGCTGGCGCATCGACGCCGACGGCGACATGCGCGTCCCGGGGATCGTCTACACCTCGGACGCGCTGCTGCCCGGGATCGAGGACGACGAGTCGCTCCAGCAGGTCGTGAACGTCGCGACGCTGCCGGGCATCGTCGGAGCGAGCTACGCGATGCCCGACATGCACTGGGGGTACGGCTTCCCGATCGGCGGGGTCGCCGCCACCGACGTCGAAGAGGGCGGGATCGTGTCCCCCGGGGGCGTCGGCTTCGACATCTCCTGCGGCGTCCGCCTCCTCGCGGCGCCGATGAGCCGGGAGGAGCTCGGCCACGCGCTCGTCGAGGTCATGGACCTCCTCGACCGGTCGGTCCCGCGGGGGCTCGGCGAAGGTGCGGTGTGGGACATCTCGCGCCGGGACCGCTTCACCCGCATCCTCACCGAGGGGGCGGTCTTCGCGGTGGGAGAGGGCCACGGCACCGACGACGATCTCGACCGCATCGAGGACCGGGGGGTGCTCCCCGACGCCGATCCCTCCCGCGTGAGCGACCGGGCGATCGACCGCGGGATCGGGCAGGTCGGCAGCCTGGGCTCCGGCAACCACTTCCTCGAGGTCCAGGCGCTCGAGGAGATCGTCGACCCCGAGGTCGCGGCCGGCTTCGGTCTCGAGGAGGGCCAGGTCTGCGTGATGATCCACACCGGCTCGCGGGGGCTCGGCCACCAGATCTGCCAGGACCACGTGCGGCACATGAAGTCGGCGATGGAGGCGCACGGCATCCGGGTGCCCGACCGGCAGCTCGCCTGCGCGCCGGTCGAGTCCGCCGCGGGCCGGGCGTACATGCAGGCGATGGCGGCGGGGGCGAACTTCGGCCGCGTCAACCGCCAGCTCCTCGGAGAGGCGACCCGCGACGCGTTCGCCGAGGCCACCGGCCACCGTGACCTCGCGCTCGTGTACGACGTCTCGCACAACCTCGCGAAGGTCGAGGAGCACGAGATAGACGGCCGTTCGCGCCGGGTCTGCGTCCACCGCAAGGGAGCGACGCTCGCGCTGCCGCCCGGCCACGACAGCCTGCCCGAGTCCCTCCGGCCGCACGGCCAGCCGACCCTCGTCCCCGGCTCGATGGGGACGAGCTCCTGGGTCCTGACCGGCGTCGAAGGCGGCGCGGCCTTTCACTCCGCCTGCCACGGGGCAGGGCGGACGATGAGCCGCAAGCAGGCGAAGTCGCGCACCGGTGGACGCAAGCTCCACGACGAGCTCGAGTCCGCCGGCATCCTCGTCCGGGAGGAGTCAGAGCGCGATCTCCCCGAGGAGGCGCCCTACGCCTACAAGGACGTCGACGAGGTGGTCCGGGTCTGCGAGGAGGCCGGCCTCGCCCGCCGCGTCGCCCGCCTCAAACCCCTCGGCGTCGTGAAGGGCTGACCTCCCGTCGTGTGAGTGACACCCCTCGGTTGCGGATACTCACAGGACGGTCAGACGTCGATGATGACGTGGGCGCGCCAGGCGCCGTCCGCGTCCCTGCCGATGCGGAGGTCGTGGTAGGTGACCGCCTTCGGCACCGCCCCGGCGGGTCGCACCTCACCCACCGGGGCCAGCTCCATCGTGCCCTCGACCGCGCCGGCCTCGGTGTCGCGGAGCGACGCCCCGACGACGACCGCCCGTCGCGCGTCCAGCAGGTAGATCACCTCGTCGAGGAGGTCCACGAGCAGGTCGGCGTCGTCGCCCGGTCCGACGACGACGGGATGCCGCTCCCGCGCACCTGCCCCCTCGACGTCGGCGAACGAGGCGACCAGCCCACGGACGGCGGCCTCCAGGCAAGCCGCCCTGGTCGGCCCCCACGCCTCGATCGCGGTGTCGGCCGTGTGGTCGAGCTGTCGGAACCCCGCGTCGGGCACCGCCCCGCCCGCTGCCGGCCGAGCGTCGCCACTGCCGTCAGATGACGCCCGCCGGGCGGCCAGGGCGGCCGAGAAGGCCAGCGCGACGGTGCCGAACAGGCCGGCGAGCAC
>JBOHEE010000515.1:0-15912 GCA_050700895.1 Nitriliruptorales bacterium
CGAAGTCGCGCAAGGCGAAGCGGCTGCCCACCAAGGTGAAGTGGGCGGTGCGGGCACGCGACATCGGCGACCGCTTCCCCGGCTCCGACCTGCCCGCCACCGCCAGCGAATACCACCACATCCGACCGCAGGCCTGGGGCGTGGACCACGACCCCGACAACGTCATCCTGCTCGGCGCCTCCCGACACAACGCCCTCATCCACCGCCGCGGCTGGACGCAACGGCTGGACCCCTGCACCGGCGTGTACACCATCGAACGGGACGGCAGGGTCTTCCGGTCGCTGCCGGCACGGACCCGACTCGAACCTGCCCCCCACGAACGGCAACGCGACGGTCCCGATCCCTGAGTTGCCCCTGAGTCCACCCCCAGAGCTTCCCTCTCCCGCTGTGCCAGCTAGCAGAGGTCGCGGACGGCGTCCTGGACCAGGCGCTTGATGCGCTGCTCCTGACGGCGGGCCTTCATGCGGTGGCCGAGGAACCACAGGCTCAGGACGGCGACGGCGCCCCCGACGGCCGCTGTCAGGATCCGCGGCACGAGCTCCTCCCTCGGCGGGAGGAACTCGCTGAGGGCGTCGAGATCCGCATCGACGCGATCGCGGAGCTCCGCGATCTCCCTCAGCGTCCCAGTCGCGTTCGAGCCCATTCCCTGTCCTCCTCCAGGACCTGCTTCGTGCGCATCGGCGCCATCGGCGGGTCCACCATCCGCTTGCGCATGACGAGTCCGGCGATCCCTCCGAGCAGGAGGAAGGCGACCCCGACCACCACGCGCGCCACCCACGGCCGCATCACGCCCTCGAGGCCGAACGCGAGTCCGGATGCGAGGAAGCCGAGGCCGAAGAGCGCGACGATTCCGGCGAATGCTCCAGCGATCGCTGCCGTCAGACGGGCCTCGACCGCCTCGACGATCTCGTGCCGGGCGAGCTCGAGGTGCTTCCTCATGAGCTGCTGTGTGTCGTCGACGAGCGAGCGGACGACCTCGCCGGCCACCCGGCCATCGGTCGAGCGCGTCGGCGGCGCTGTCATCGGCCTCATCCTCCTCCACTGTCCTGTGAAACGACCGTAGTCCGTGGAAACGGGCTCGGGGCGCCGTTCGGCGGGGAGGCGGCCGGTACCATCCGGCCGCAGCCGAGTTCGAGGGAGGTGCGCGAGTGAGTACCGACGCGCAGACCCCCGAACACGGCTCTGAGCAGGCAGAACCGGGCCTCGACGCCCGGAAGGCCGCGGTTCTCACCGCGATCGTGCGTGAGTACGTCCAGACCGCCGAGCCCGTCGGCTCGAAGCGCATCGTCGACGCGTACGAGCTCGGGGTCTCGGCCGCCACGGTCCGCAACGAGATGTCCGCGCTCGAGGAGTCCGGCCACATCGCGCAGCCGCACACGTCCGCCGGTCGCGTGCCGACCGACAAGGGCTACCGCTACTTCGTCGACGCGCTCGACGTCGTGCGCCCCGTGGGGACGGCCGACCGTCTCGCGGTCGAGGGCTACCTCGAGCGGGCGAACGATCTCGAGGATCTGCTGCGCCGCTCCAGCCAGGTCCTGGCGCGTCTGACGCACTACGCCTCCCTCGTTCTCGCCCCGGCGATCGACCGATCGCGACTCAAGCTGCTCGAGCTGGTTCAGCTGAGCCAGCAGGTGGCGATGGTGCTTCTCATCGCCGACACCGGCCGCGTCGTCAAGCGCATCGTGGAGCTCCCGCCCGGGTGCACCGAGGTCGACGTCCAGCGCGCGCGCACGGTCCTGAACGAGTCGGCCGTCGGGCTGAGGATGGCGGACGTGCCGGCTGCGGTCGCCGGGCTCGCCGACGGCGCGCCGGCCGAGCTGCGCGGCCTTCTCGGAGAGATCGCTTCCTCGGTCGACATCGACCTCGGACGGCCTGTGGTCGACCGCGTCTTCGTGGGTGGGCAGGCTGCGCTGGCGGGCGAGGGCTCGTTCGAGACCAAGGATCTGCGCCGCGTCTTCGAGCTTCTCGAGGAGGAGGAGACCCTCGGTCGCGTTCTGGCCGAGTCGGCGACCCTCGACCGTCCCCTGATCCGCATCGGCGAGGAGAACGAGCCCATCCAGCTGCGCACGGCCTCGATCGTGGCGACCGGGTACGGCGACGACCCACCCGGCTCCCTGGGCGTGCTCGGCCCGACGCGCATGGACTACCCGACGGTCCTCGCCGTCGTGCGTGCGGTCGCCGAGCACCTGCAGGCGACCCTCCGGTCGCTGACCGAGGTCCCGCCGGATGGCTGACCTCTACGAGGTGCTCGGGGTCGATCGCGACGCCGGCCAGGACGAGATCAAGCGCGCCTACCGACGGAGGGCGCGAGAGCTGCACCCGGACGCGGGCGGGGACGCTGAGGCCTTCAAGGAGGTCACGCGCGCCTACGAGGTCCTGTCCGACCCGGAGCGGCGCGCCCTCTACGACCGCTTCGGCGAGGAGGCGCTGCGTACCGGCGCCGCCGCCGGCGGGGACCCCTTCGGGTTCGGGACCATGGGGTTCGGCGGCTTGTCGGACGTCTTCGAAGCGTTCTTCGGGGGTACGGCGGGCCCCTTCGCGTCAGCCACCCGGACCCGCGCGAACGAGGCCGGCCGCGACGTCCTCGCCGGCGTGGAAGTCGACCTCGAGGAGGTCGTGAACGGCGCCCGGCGCGAGATCCTCGTCGAGGCGGCGGTCCGCTGCGACACCTGCGAAGGATCGGGGTCGCGCGGGGGAGGGCGGACGGTCCGGTGTCCGACCTGCGACGGGGCCGGCCAGGTCAGCCGCGTCGTGCGTTCGGCGTTCGGTCAGCTCGCGACCGCCCGACCGTGCCCCGACTGCCGGGGCACCGGGCAGACCGTCAGCGATCCCTGTCCCGACTGCGGCGGGGAGGGACGGCGCACCGGCCGTCGCCGGGTGACCGTCGAGATTCCGCCCGGCGTGGAGGAGGGCGACCGGCTGCGCGTGAGCGGCGAGGGCGAGGCCGGGCGCCGCGGCGCCCGAACCGGCGACCTCTACGTGCAGGTCCGTGTCCTCCCCCACGAGATCTTCACCCGGGAGGGCCGCGACCTGCGGTGCGACATCACCGTCCCCCTCGTACACGCCGCGCTCGGGGCGCGGCTCGAGGTCCCGACGATCGTCGGCGACAGCGTCTCCGTCGACCTGCCCGCCGGCACGCAGCCGGGTGACGTGCTCACGGTCCGTCGTGCCGGCATCCCTCGACGTGGCGGGCACGACCCGGGCGAGCTCAGGGTCCGCATCGACGTCGAGGTGCCGCGGGTCACCTCGCCCGAGGAGGAGGAGCTCCTGCGCCGTTTCGCGGAGCTCCGCGGCGAGGAGAAGCCACCGGAGGGCCGTGGCCTCTTCCGCCGGCTCCGTGAGGCCTTCCGTTGACGCCTGTGCACAGCCGTCTCCGTCCGCGGAAGGTGCGGCCTGTAGACTTCAAAGGCACGTAGGGGCGCCGACCAGCGACGAAGGAGCTGCTGCAACACCTTGGTGAGCTCACCTCAGCCCGCGTCTGCTCCTTCGGATTCCCGCACGACCGTGAAGGTGCTCGTCCCTGGCGAGCACTCGATGGTTTCCCTGCTCGGAGCGCGTGACGAGCTTCTCCGTCTCGTCGAGAACGCCTTCTCGACGACGATCCACGTGCGCGGCAACGAGATCACGATCACCGGCGAGCCCGAAGAGACCGAGGACGTCGCCCATCTCTTCGAGGAGCTCATCCTCCTGCTCGGGCGCGGACACCACCTCGACAAGGGCCTCGTCGGACAGACGATCCGGATGGTCCAGTCCGGGGCCGAGGAGCGGCCGTCGCAGGTCCTCGGCCACACCGCGCTCACCCACCGGGGGCGAACGATCCGGCCGAAGACCCTCGGGCAGAAGCGCTACCTCGACGCCATCCGCGAGAACACCGTGACGTTCTCGATCGGTCCGGCCGGGACGGGCAAGACCTACCTCGCGATGGCGGCCGCGGTCCAGGAGCTCCGCGAGAAGAACGTGAACCGCCTCATCATCACGCGGCCGGCGGTCGAGGCGGGGGAGAGCCTGGGCTATCTGCCGGGGACCCTCCAGGAGAAGATCGATCCCTACCTGCGGCCGCTGTGGGACGCCCTCCACGACATGATGGACGCCGACGAGCTCATCGCCCACGTCGACCGCGGCACCATCGAAGTCGCCCCTCTCGGCTACATGCGCGGCCGGGCGCAACCGACCTCGACCCCCGTCGCCACGCCGACCGGCTTCGTGCCGATCGGGACGCTGCAGCCCGGTGATCTGGTGGTGGGTTCCGACGGGCGGCCCACCCCGGTGCTCGGCGTCCACCCGCAGGGACGCAAGCAGGTCTACCGGCTCAGCACCCAGGACGGGGCGTCCACGCTGTGCTGCGGCGAGCATCTGTGGGCCGTGTGGACGCGCAAGGATCGCGAGCGCGGGAAACCGGCGCGCGTCCTCGAGACGCGGGAGATGGTCGGGCGACTCCGGACGGCGCACTGCCACACCTACGAGCTCCCGCTGGTGGAGCCGGTGGAGTTCGTCCCGCGCGACGTGCCGACGGACCCGTACGCGCTCGGGCTCCTGCTCGGCGACGGGTGCATGACCGGCAGCACCACCCCGAGCTTCGCCACCAGCGACCCGGAGCTCGCCGAGGAGCTCCAACGCGCCCTCGACGGCGTCGAGGCGCGCTGGAGGCGTGGTCCCGACCACGTCCTCGACCGCGAAGGCGGAGGGCGTGGTGCCGGGCAGGGCGGCGTGCTCGTCGCGAACCCGGTGACCGTGCAGCTCCGTGGGTCGGGCCTCCTGGGGACGAAGTCCGCGACCAAGTTCATTCCGGAGGACTATCTCCACAACAGCGCCGACGTGCGGCTCGCGGTGCTCCAGGGCCTGCTCGACAGCGACGGCGGCCCGGTGACCCAGCGCGGCCGGACCCGCCGGATCCGGTACACGACGGTGTCGGAGCGGCTCCGCGACGACGTGCTCTTCCTCGTCCGCTCGCTCGGCGGCGTCGCCTACTGGAGCACCGGGAAGGCGCGGGGACGCAAGCCCGGGATGGCGAACGGGCGGCCGGTGCCTCATCGTTCGGACGCGTACACCCTCGACATCCGCCTCCCGGAAGGCCTCGACCCCTTCCGGCTGACGCGCAAGCTCGACCCCTTCCGGCTGACGCGCAAGCTCGACCCCTTCCGGCTGACGCGCAAGCTCGACCCCTTCCGGCTGACGCGCAAGCTCGAGGTCTACCGGCGTCACGGCGGTGGACGGCCGATGCGGTTCGTCGACCGCATCGAGCCGGTCGGGGAGGAGGAGACGGTGTGCATCCAGGTGGCTGCTGCCGACTCGCTCTACGTGACCGAGGACTTCCTCGTGACCCACAACACGCTGAACGACTCGTTCATCGTGCTGGACGAGGCGCAGAACACGACCGCCGAGCAGATGAAGATGTTCCTCACGCGGATCGGGTTCGGGTCGCGTGCGGTCGTGACCGGCGACATCACCCAGATCGACCTGCCAACGGGTCGCTCGTCGGGGCTGCGGGTCGTCCGGGAGATCCTGCGCGGGATCGACGGGGTCGACTTCGTCGAGCTCGGCGCCGCCGACGTCGTGCGGCACCCGATCGTCCAGCGCATCGTCGAGGCGTACGAGCGGCACACCGACGAGCTGGCAGAGAAGAGCGCCGCCCGCGACCGCGAGCGGGAGCGCTGACGGTGTCGCCGGGTCGATCGCGGGAGGTGTGGCGGTAGTGGCCGTGTTCGTCGCTGACGAGCAGGACCGCAGTGTCGACACCCGGGACCTCGCGCTGCTCGCGCGTCACGTCATGCTCGAGCAGCGCGTCCCGGCCGAGATGGAGCTGTCGCTCCTGCTGGTCGACGAGGAGACGATCGCGGCCTTGAACGCGCAGCACATGGGCGCAACCGGCCCGACCGACGTCCTCGCCTTCCCGATCGACGAGCCGGGCGAATCACCGCCTGCCGGCCCCGCCGTGCTCGGCGACGTCGTGCTCTGCCCGGCCGTGGCGGAGCATCAGGCCGGGCTGGCCGGTCACGACGTCGCCGCCGAGCTGCGCCTGCTGACCGTCCACGGGATCCTCCACCTTCTCGGTATGGATCACGCCACGCCGGGCGAGGAGCGGCGGATGTTCGCGCTCGCCGACGAGCTTCTCGCCTCCTACGGGAAAGCGCGGCCATGAGCGGCACCATCGTCGTCGGCATCGCTGTCGTGGTCGTGGTCGTGCTCGTCGCGGCGACCGCCGTGTTCGCCGCGAGCGAGACCGTGCTCGGACGCCTCGGGGTCGTGCGGGCGCTGCGTCTCCGGGAGGAGGGGCGGCGAGGCGCCGACCAGCTCGTGTGGCTCCTCGACCATCCCGCCCGCGGTCTGAACGTCATCCTGCTCCTCACCATCCTCACGCGTGTGACCGCCGCCGCGATCGTCACCGCCCTCGCGTTCAGCGCCGGCCGCGTCGCGGTCTCCCTCGCCGTCGTCGGCCTCGTCGTCGCGAGCTTCGCGCTCGCCGAGGTGGCCCCGCGCACGTTCACCCTCCGCCGACTGGAACGAACCGGCCTCGCGCTCGCGCCGGTGGTCGCAGGGGTGGCGCGGATCCTGGCGCCGGTCGTCCGTCCGCTCGTGGCGCTCGGAGGGGCCGCCGCCGGCCGCCGGGGGCCGGGGCCGTTCTCGTCCGACGAGGAGTTCCGCCGCCTCATGGGCATGGAGGAGGCCGAGGTCGAGACGGCGGGCGAGGAGGAGGAGCGGGCGATGATCCGCTCGATCTTCGAGCTCGGCGACACGGTCTGCCGGGAGATCATGGTGCCCCGGCCCGACATGGTGATGGTGAACACCGACGACACCCTCGACGGGGTCGTGGAGACCGCGATCGAGCGCGGGTACTCGCGCATCCCCGTGTGGGAGGACGATCGCGACAACATCGTGGGCGTCGTCTACGCGAAGGACCTCCTCGAGCGACTGTACGAGGAGCCCAACGGACGCGGCTGGACCCACCTCATGCGCGAGCCCACGTTCGTCCCGGAGTCGAAGCGGGCCGACGAGCTGCTGCGCGAGCTCCAGCAGCAGAAGATCCACCTGGCGATCGTCGTCGACGAGTACGGCGCCGTCGTCGGGCTCGTCGCCATCGAGGACATCCTCGAGGAGATCGTCGGCGAGATCGTCGACGAGTTCGACCACGAGGAGCCTCCGGTCGTGCGTCTGGACGAGAACCGGCTCCGCGTGAGCGCGCGACTCACCGTCCACGACCTCAACGAGCTCGTCGACGCGGACCTCCCGGAGGACGAGGGCTGGGACACGGTCGGGGGCCTGCTGCTGGCCATGCTCGGGCGGGTGCCTGAAGCGGGGGAGTCCGTCCAGGTCGAGGGGCTCACCCTGGTGGCGGAGCGGGTCCAAGGCCGCCGGGTGAGCAAGGTCCTCGTGACCGTCGAGCCCCAGGACGACCGCGCACCGGAGCCGGCCAAGTGAGCCGCGCCGTCCGGGGCGAGGTCCCCGACGAGGCCGACCTCCTGCGGCGCGCGAGGGCCGCCCGGGACCGCGCGTACGCCCCCTACTCGGGCTTCCGCGTCGGAGCGGCGGTCGTCACCGACGACGGGCGCGTCTTCGAGGGGGCGAACGTCGAGAATGCCTCCTACGGCCTCGCGAACTGCGCCGAGCGGGTCGCCATCCAGCAGATGGCGAGCTCCGGCCACCGCTCGCCGATCGTGGCGGTCGCGGTGGTCGCGGACGGCGACGCCCCCGCCACCCCGTGCGGCGCCTGCCGTCAGGTCATCTTCGAGTTCGGCTCCGACGCGATGATCTACGCCAGTGGGGACGCCGGCCGTCCCCTCGTCGCCTCCATCAGGGAGCTGCTGCCGCACGCCTTCGGCCCGCTGCGCCTCTCCCAGGGCCGCGACTAGCTGTGCCGGAACTCGACCTCGACGCGATCCTCGCCAGCGAGCCCGAAGCGCTGCCCGGGGACCACCGGTCGGGGTTCGTGTGTCTCGCCGGCAGACCGAACGTCGGCAAGTCGACGCTCCTCAACGCCATGGTCGGGAGCAAGGTGGCGATCGTCACCGAGGTCCCGGGAACCACCCGGAACGCGATCCGCGGCGTCGTGACCCGCGACGACCTCCAGCTCGTGTTCGTCGACACCCCCGGCGTCACGAAACCGCGGACGCTCCTCAACCGCCGTCTGAACGAGCTCGTGGCGCAGACCTGGTCGACGGTCGACGTCGTCTGCCTCCTCGTGGACGCCGCCGCCGGGGTCGGTCGAGGGGACGCCTACATCGCCGAGGAGCTGCGCGAGGTCGGCTCCCCGGTGATCTGCGTCGTGAACAAGGAGGACCGCGCGTCGAAGGACGACGTCCTCGTCGCCATCAACGAACTCACCGAACTCGGCGACTGGGCCGAGATCGTCCCCACCTCGGCGGTGACCGGCTTCAACGTCGAGCATCTCGTCGAGGTCCTCGCCGGCTACGTCCCCGAGGGGCCGCGCTACTTCCCTCGCGGCGTGGTCACCGACCAGCCGGAGCGCCAGCTCATCGCCGAGCTCATCCGCGAGCGCTTCATCACGCGCGTGTTCGAGGAGGTCCCACACTCGATCGCGGTCGTCATCGACGAGATCGAGGTGGAGGAGGCGGACGAGGAGGGGCTCCCACCGCTGACCCGTATCGACGCGAGCATCTTCGTCGAGCGCGAGAGCCAGAAGGGCATCGTGATCGGGCGCGGCGGGCGCGTGCTCAAGGAGGCGAACACCCAGGCGCGCCACGAGCTCGAGGGCCTGCTCGGCACCAAGGTCTTCCTCGACGTCCGGGTGAAGGTCGCCAAGGAGTGGCAGAGCGATCCGCGCCGCCTGGAGCGCTTCGGCTATTAGACGGGGGGGCTACGTTCCGCGCGGCCGCAAGAGACCGGTGTGGCTGCGCTCCGCTTCTGGAGCCCCCCCGAACCCCCTAACTGCCCCCAGTCGTGTGGCTGGGAAGATCCGGCTCCATGTAGAGGAACACCGCGGACGGGACCGATTCGCGGACTCGCCGTTCCGCTTCGTCGACGGCGGCGACGACGTCGTCGAAGCCGAGCTCGGGGTCGAGCTCGACCTTCGCGGCGACGAGGAGCTGCTCGGGGCCGAGGTGCTGGGTGCGCATCTCGAGGAGCCGGCGGATTCTCGGTGACCCCTCGATCTCGCGGCGGATGCGCGCGATCTCGCCCGCGTGCGCCGTCTCGCCGATGAGCAGGCTCCGCATCTCCACGGTCAGGACGAGGGCGATCACCGTCAGGAGGATCCCGATGGCGACGCTCCCGAGGGCGTCCCACCGTGCGTTGCCGGTCACCTCGGCGAGGCCGACGCCGACGAGCGCGAACACGAGCCCGAGGAGCGCCCCGATGTCCTCGAGGAGGACCACCGGGAGCTCCGGGCTCCGCGCCTCGCGGATGAAGTGCCACCAGCCCGCCGAGCCCTTCGCCGTCCGTGACTCGCGGACCGCAGTCCGGAGGGAGAAGATCTCGGCGACGATCGCGAACGCGAGCACCCCGATCGCCCACGCCGCCGGGCCCAGCTCGTGCGGATGGCGCAGCTTCTCGATGCCCTCGAAGAGCGCGAAGAGGCCGCCGAACGTGAAGAGGACGAGGGCGACGATGAACGACCAGAAGTAGCGCTCGCGTCCGTAGCCGAAAGGGCGCTCCTCGTCGGCGCCCCGGCGGGCCCGCTTCCGGCCCAGCAGGAGCAGGCCCTGGTTCGAGGTGTCGGCGACGGAGTGCACGGCCTCGGCCAGCATCGAGGCGGCCCCGGTGAACGCGAACGCGATGAACTTCGCGATCGCGATGCCGAGGTTGGCGAAGAACGCCGCGAGGATCGCCCTCGTCCCGCCCTCTGCCGCCACGATCCCCTCCTCCTGCGCCAGGCGCTACGACAGACGCTCGCCGGCGCGGATCGCGACGTCGAGTCGGTTCTCGGGCGGCGCGAGCGGGCACGACCAGCGGGGGCTCCACACGCAAGAGGGGTGGTAGGCGAAGTTGAAGTCGAGGTGCAGGGTCCGGTCCCCGCCGCCGAGATCGGCCCCCTTCGCGGTGTCGAGGAGGTAGCGACCGCCGCCGTAGGTCTCGCGCCCCGCGGTCGCGTCGCGGAAGGGGAGGAAGAGCCCGCCGCCGTACTGGTCCAGCCAGTAGAGCGAGAGCTCGTGGGCGTCGCCGTCGACGGTGAAGCGGACGAGGCCGACCCCCCGCGCCCATGTCCCGCCGTCGCCGCTGTGGCCGATCTGCATCCGCTCCTCCTCGGCGGCCGGCACCACCTGCCCATCGACAGCCCAGGCCGGGCCGTAGGCGAAGTAGGAGATCCCGCGGAACCCCGGCTGCTCCGTCTCCCCGACCGCGCTCTGGGGATGGGACCCGAGCAGCTCGTCGCGCGTGGTTCGCCACTCCCGCCAGGCGTCCTCGCCGCCGCCAGCCTCGCGAACGAGGCGGTACGCCTCCGCGACCCGCCGACGGTAGTCGAGCAGCGACAGCGTTTCGTCGGGCTCGCGGCCACCCAGAGTCATCGCGCCAACCTACCGCCGGCGGCCGGGTTACCGTTGAGCCGGAAGCAGCTCGCGCACGGGGAGTTCGTGACATGGCAGCCATCGACGTCACTCCCATCGGCTCAGCCGAGTTCCAGGTCGAGATCCATGACGGCGACGTGACGACCCACCGCGTCACCGTCCCCGCCGGGTATCCGGAACAGCTCGGGGTGGACGACGTCGCGCTGAACGTCCTGGTCCGCGAGTCGTTCCGCTTCCTGCTCGAGCGCGAGCCGAAGGAGTCGATCCTGCGCCAGTTCGAGCTCTCGGTGATCGAGCGCTACTTCCCCGAGTACTCCGACGAGATCGGAAGGCGGGTGAACGCCGGAGGCTGAGCCCGACCCCACGGACGCTGGTGCGGCCGCGGGTAGGCTCGGGCTCCCCGCACATCCCAGGACAGTTGGACGCAGGACCCCTCCCAGGAGCCGAGGTCTCGGCCGTCGCCGACCTCCTCCGACAGCTCGCCCGCGGGTTCGGCGCCTACCGCCTCTTCCCGGGTGATCTCGACCGTCCGGGGTTCGTGACGGCGGTGGAGCGCGTCGGCCGGGAAGCCGCCCGGGTCCTCGCCGCCGGGCCGGTCGAGGTCGACGTCCAGGGGGGCCGCTTCCACGGTGCCGAGGGCCCGCTCCCCGGCGGGCGTGACCACGACGCACTCGCGAGGGTGCTCTACGGGCGGGGGGTCGAACGGCTCCTCGTCGTCGAGCAGCCGGACCGCCACGACCTCGCCTCCTTCTACGACGCCCTGCTCGACGACGGCTCGACCTCCATCGACAAGAGCCTCCATGAGGCAGGAGTCCGCTCGATCGTCGTGGCCGAGCTCGCACCGGTCGCCGCCGCTCCCGGCACCGCGGAGGACGAGGGCGAGGCGTGGGGCATCCTCTCGAACGTGCGCGCGCACGCCGCCGCCCTCGGCCAGCTCGAGGGCGACGCCTCGGAGCAGGCCCACCAGGCCCTCGACCGCTTCCGCGAGCTCGTCGCCGACCTTCCCGACCAGCTCCGCGCCAGGGCCGAGACGCTGCGGCAGGTGCGCAGGACCGTCGCGCTCCTCCCGCGTGAGGTCCGGCGCGAGTTCTGCGAGCAGGTCGTCACGGGGGCGGGGACCGACGAGCTCTCGTCGCGGATGCTGACGTCGATGTCGGACGCCGACCTCGCCGAGACGCTGATCGGGATGGCGGCGGCCTCGGGCGGCGACCCGGTGGCGATGGCCCGGGAGCTCGTCGAGTCGCGTGCCCGCGACGCGAGCCTCGTGGAACTCACGGAGGCGATGACCGTGGGGGCGGAGGTCGAGGACGCCGAATCCGAGGAGGCCGGGTCACAGCAGGCGGAGCAGCTGGTCGCGCGCGCGATGGAGCTCGGACGCGAGGCCAAGAGCGACCTCGCCGACGAGTTCCGGTCGACGTCGGACCGCGAGCTCGACACGCTCGCCGCCTACGTCGCCCTGGAGACCGACGCCCCACGGCTGCGCAACGTGCTGCGCCGCTGGACGGTCGCCCTTCGCCAGGGCGTCCACGCCGGCGACCGCGAGCGGCTCGAGGTCCTCCTCGCGGTCATAGAGACCGGCGCGACGAACCCGCACCCGGACGCCGCCGAGCTGGTGGCCGCGACCCGCGAGGGCGCCCTCGACATCGACACGGTCCGGGGGCTCCTGCCCGAGGACTCATCGGCGGACCTCGAGCCGCTGAAGGCGACGCTCGGGGCCTTCGGTGGCGCCGCGGTCGAGCGCGTCTTCGAGCTGCTCGCTGACGAGCAGGATCGCACCCGCCGCTCGCGCCTGCTCGGCGTCCTCGGCGACCTCGCCGATGGCCACCTCGACCGTCTGTCGCCGTGGCTCTCGGACGTGCGCTGGTACGTGGCGCGGAACGCGGTGTGCGTCATCGAGCGGGCCGGCAGCCCGGAGGCCGGCGAGCTCCTCGACACGGTCATCGGCCACCGGGAGGCGCGGGTGCGAAGGGAGGCGCTGCGGGCGATCGTGGCCCTGTCGGGCGCCGCGGCGGGGACGCATCTCCGACGGGTGAGTGCGCGCGCCGCCCCGGAGGTCGCCGCGGACGCGGTCGGGGCGCTGGCACGGATCGCGCATCCCGACGCGGTCGCCCTCCTCGCCGACGTCGCCGCGGACGAGACGGTCGACACCGCAGTGCGGCTGCAGGCCATCGAGCACCTCGGCAAGCACCCGAACCGCGAGGCAGGGCGGCACCTCCGGGAGCTGGCGGGACGCGACCGGAAGCTCCCGCGGAAGCTGCGTCGGCGCGCGGGGCAGCTCGCCGGCGCGCGAGGGGTCACGTGAGCACGAGGGTCGAGGCCGGCGAGCGCTTCATCCGCGCCTGCGGGACCGCGGTGCAGGCGCTGGAGCTCTACCCGCCGTCGCATCCGACGTGCCGGGACGCGGTCGCCGATCTCGTCGTCGCGGTCCTGCGGCTCGTCGAGGACGGCGAGGCCGCCCCGCTCTTCGTCGTGCGCGGGGCGTTCTACGTCGGGTCGAAGCTGCTGCCGGGGGCGTCGCTCGCCTACCCACGGGTCCTCGAGGCCTTCCGTGAGGCCGGCATCACCGCGGTCCAGGTGCAGCCCGACGCGACCGAGTCCGACGTGGAGCTGTTCCTCCGCCTGCTCCGCCGGGAGATCCCGACCACGACGCCGATCCTCAGCATCGACGTGAACGGCGTCGAACCGAGCTTCGCCGGCCCGGATCTCAGCGTCGCCCCGACCGAGACCCAGGGTCACGAGCTCGGCACCGAGGCGCTGCGCCGGACCGTCGTGCGGGCCGGCGCGGGCGAGCCGGCCGACCTCGAGATGGCCTCCCGCGCGGTCCGCACGCTCGTCGAGGACGTCGTGAAGGATCCGGCCCGCTCGCTCCTCCTCGCCGCCTTCCGCGCGCACGAGCCCGACGCGCTCGAGCGCTCCGTGGGGGTCGCGGTGCTCGCTATCGCGCTGGGGTTCGCGCTCGGACTGGACCGGGCCAAGATCGACGAGCTCGGCGTCGGCGCGTTGCTGCACGACGTCGGCATGCTGACCGTGCCGAAGGAGGTTCTCGAACGCCCCGGCCCCCTCCGGGACGAGGACTGGGAGCGGATCCGCCAGCACCCGGTCGAAGGTGCCGGCATCATCCTCGCCGGGGAGGAGGGGCTCACCCACCCCGCCGCCGCCGTCGCCCTCGAGCACCACGCGTGGTACGAGGGCAAGGGCGGCTATCCGACGCTTCCCGGCGGGCGTCGTCCGTCGCCCGGGGCGCGCATCGTCGCCGTCGCCGAGACCTACGTCACGATGACGAACGACCGCCCGTACCGGCACGCGTCGACTCCGCGGGAGGCGCTGGCCGCTCTGAACGCCGCCGCGGGGACCCGCTTCGACCCGCGTGTCGTCGGGCTCCTCCTCGACCTGCTCGGCGCGTACCCGCCCGGGTCGGTCGTGCGGCTGCGGACCGGCGAGGTCGGCGTCGTGCTCCGCCCTCACCCCCGTCACGACGACCGGCCCGCCGTCCGCGTGGTGACGGACCCGTCCGGCGCCCCGACGGAGCCGCACGAGATCGACACGAGCGAGTGGGACGGCTACGGCTACCGCTGGAGCATCGACCGGGCCCTGTCCCCCCACGAGGTCGGCCTCGACGTGCGGGAGGCCATCGACTAGGGGGTTGGGGGGACTCAAGCAGTCGAGCGCCGCCGTCCACGTCTCTCGGAGCGGCGCGAGACGCAGTCCCCCGACTGAGTCGCCATCCGGCCCCCCGGTAGGGTGCGGCGCATGAGTCGTGACAAGCAACTGGGCGTCACGTCCCAGGAAGGGGACTTCTCCGCCTGGTACAACGAGCTCGTCTTCAAGGCCGAGCTCGCCGATCGGGGCCCGTCGAAGGGCTCGATGATCATCCGGCCGTACGGCTACCGGATGTGGGAGCTGCTCCAGCTCCAGCTCGACCAGATGTTCAAGGACACCGGGCACGAGAACGCCTACTTCCCGCTGTTCATCCCGATGAGCTACCTCGAGCGGGAGGCGGACCACGTCGAGGGCTTCTCGCCCGAGCTGGCCGTCGTCACCCACGCCGGCGGCAAGGAGCTCGAGGAGCCGCTCGTCGTACGGCCCACGTCGGAGACGGTGATCGGCGAGATGTACAGCAAGTGGATCTCGTCCTACCGCGACCTGCCGGTGCTCATCAACCAGTGGTCGAACGCCGTCCGCTGGGAGCTGCGCCCGCGGGTCTTCCTCCGCACGACCGAGTTCCTCTGGCAGGAGGGCCACACCGCCCACGCCACCGAGGAGGAGGCGTACGAGGAGACGTTGCGGATGCTCGACGTCTACGCGTCGTTCGCGCGCGACGTCGCGGCGATCCCGGTCATCGAGGGCGAGAAGACCCCCGGCGAGCGCTTCCCCGGGGCGCTGCGCACGTACACGATCGAAGGGCTGATGCGCGACGGGAAGGCGCTCCAGTCGGGCACCTCGCACTACTTCGGCACGAACTTCGCGAAGGCCTTCGACATCACGTTCCAGGACGAGAACAACCGGCTCCGGCACTGCAGCACGACGTCGTGGGGGATGAGCACCCGGATGCTCGGCGCGGTCATCATGGCCCACGGCGACGACCAGGGGCTCGTCCTGCCGCCCCGGCTCGCGCCGTACCACGTCGTGGTCGTCACGATCGGCCGTGGCCACGATCACACCCGCGTGGCGGAAGCCGCCCACGCGTTCGGCCGCGACGTCGCCGCGGCGGGGGTTCGCGTCCACGTCGACGACCGCGACGACGTCTCGCCCGGCTTCAAGTTCAACGACTGGGAGCTGCGGGGCGTCCCCTTCCGGGTCGAGCTCGGCCCTCGCGACCTCGAGAACCGCACGGCGGTCCTCGCGCAGCGCGTCGCGCAGGAGAGCAAGGAGACGGTCGCCCTCGACTCCCTCGTCGACGACCTGCCACGTCGGCTCGACGACTACCACGACCTCCTCATGGGCCGCGCGACGGCGTTCCGTGACGAGCGGAGCATGGAGGCGGACGCGTGGGACGACTTCGTCGCCGGGGTCAAGCGCGGCTTCGTCTACGCCCTCCACTGCGGCCGGCCGGAGTGCGAGGACGACATCAAGGCGGACACGACCGCGACGCCGAGGTGCGTGCCGCTCGGTCGGGAGCCCGAGACCGGGACGTGCATCCGCTGCGGTGAGCCGTCCGACCACGGGACCCGGGTCCTGTTCGCGCGCGCCTACTGACGCGTGAGGCTCCTCCTGGTCCGGCACGCCGTCACGGAGGCGACGGGAGAGCGTCTCGGTGGACGCACCGCAGCCGACCTGAGCGAGGACGGCCGCGCCCAGGCAAAGGCGCTGGCGGAGCGTCTCGCAGCGGTCGATCTCGCGGCCGTCTACAGCTCGCCGGTGGTGCGGGCGCGGTCGACGGCGGCCGCGATCGCCGACCGTCACGGCATCGAGGTCGCGGAGCTCGAGGGCGTCCAGGAGTTCGACTACGGGG